>CBDVDJ010000219.1:0-5388 GCA_965372695.1 uncultured bacterium | reverse complement strand
CGCTCCGCGGCACGAGAAGAACATACCGGCTCCCCAGCACGGTCGACCACGAACTCTCTCCGTAAGAGGCGGCCATCTTCTCGCAGCGTCCGCGCAGGGCGCCGCGCGACCGGTGGATTTTGCGGCGCATCGAATTCAGCTCCGGACTCGCGTCGTCCTTGACGTTGCCGTCGGAGTCGATGGCCCGCTCGACGGATTTGACGATGTCGACGTGGGGAACGATAAGCGCCGCCATCGCGGCGAGTCGCGGCCACCTTTCGGGGTCACCGGCCAGTTGTTTCTTCAGTTCGCCGGCGGCGCGTTCACCCGCCGCCACACGAAGCAGGTCGCCGGTATCGAGGGAGTCCCCCGAACCCGACGCGCGCACGACGGCGTCGGAATAATCGACGTCGGCCACAGGCACGTCGCCGCGTACTTCGTGCATCGCCCGGTACTCTTCGATCAGCCCCAGCGCCCCGGCAATCGCGGCGGAATCGCTCCCCGGCCTCCGGGCGAGGACGCGCCGGCGCGCCGTCTCGTTGACGCACCGGTCCGCGATCAGTCCGAGGGTCGCCTCGAAGCGGAGGGATTCGACGGCGTGGTCGAACGTTCTTTCGGGTGGTATCTGGTTCATCGTGTGTTCCGTGATCCGGCGCCGGTTGCCGGCGCCGCCCTGCCCGCAATCGGGGGCTAAATCGGGCCGCCGCGTTTGAAGATCGATTCATAATCGATGCCGTGGTCACCGTGCGCGAAAACCACGTCGAATATCCACGGAGCGATGGGCCGCACGAACATGCTCACCGTCGATTGTTCCACCGCCCTGCGTACATCGTCGGAAACGGGGAGTTCCAGGATGATGGAAACGAACAGGCTGGTGATGATCATGCCGATGATGAGCCCCAGGATGCCGCCGCAGAGCCGGTCGACCCAACCGAGGAACGTCATGTGCACCAGCTTCCGCATCGACACCGCCAGAAAATGAAAACCGATGATTCCCGCGACGAAGATCGCCAGCGCCGCGATCACCAGCGCCGGCGAATACGGGATCGACACGTGTTTCTGGAGGAGATCAGCGAGCCAACCCGCAAAAAGTATGGCGATGAAGAACGAGCCCACGATTCCGATGAGCTCGATCGCCTGCCGCACGAGCCCCTTGACCAGGCCGGCGACCGTCCCGATCGCCAGGATCGATACGAGTACAATATTGACGAGGGCAAACCCTTCCATCGTTTACTCGAGCATCTCCTTTACCAGCGCCGACACCGTTCTGCCGTCCGCCTGGCTGCCGACTTCCGCCATGACCGCCTTCATCACGAGCCCGAAAGCCTGCATCCCCCCGCCGGACGCTTCGATGTGCCTCTGCACGATTTCCCTGAGGTCGTCTTCGCCGATCTGCTCGGGAAGATATTCCATCGTGATGCGATGTTCCTGCTCTTCCTTCCCGGCCATCTCTTCGCGACCGGCGTCGCGCGCGGCGGCAATCGATTCCTTGCGTTTTTTTGCGTACGACGCGAGGATCTTCTGTTCTTCTGCTTCGTCGAGGTCGTCGCCTTTGGCGATTTTCGCGTTCTTCAGTTCCGACATCAGCATGCGGATGGTACCCAGCCGCGTCTTGTCTCCCGCTTTCATCGCGGTCTTCATGTCCTCGGTCAATCTGTCGATGATCATCGCTTGACTCCTGTGATTTTCGTCGTTGGCGCCACCGGCGTCTGTATGCCGGATTGTAGGAACACGCGCGCGCCTTGTCAATCGCCCCGCCACATGGCGGCCACCAGAGAGACGGCGGCCGTTTCCGAGCGGAGCCGGTGAGGAGACACGCCGGCGAACCGTGCCCCGGCATCCTCGAGCGACTTCGTCTCCGCCGCGCTCAACCCCGCTTCCGGCCCCACAACCACCAGCGTGTCTTGTGCGCCGAACGGCGGCGGAGGCGGAGATTCCTGCATTCCGACCACGACCCGCGGCACCGCCCGTGCCGTCACGAGCAACTCCTCGAACGTCACCGGGTCGTCGACGGCGGGAAGAACGGACCTGAACGACTGCTTGACCGCCGCGATGCCGATCTTGCGCAGACGCGACATGAACCGCCCCGAATAGGCCTTCAGCCGGACGTTTTCCGATACAAAGGGGACGAAGCGGGTGACCCCCAGTTCGGCGCACTGCTCGAACGCGTGTTCGAATTTGTCCTTCTTGATGGTTCCCAGCGCCAGAATCCGTTCGGGGCCCGGCGGGTGGTTCTCGACGACGGCGATGACCCCGGCAACCGTCGCCGTACGGGTGACGGCTTCCACCCGGCACTCCAGGATCAACCCGCATCCGTTGGTGACGAACACGACGTCGTTCGGCGCGCAACGCAACGAATACGCGAGGTGCTGGTGCTCGTCACCCGTCAGTGTAACGGTGGTGGAGTCGACCCGGGTACCGGCGTCGAAAAACAAGAACCGGTGGGAAGACATGTCGTTGGTATCCGTCCCGCGACGTTATCGGCGCTAGATTTTGGGAACGCGGTCGGCGAGAGACTGGTCCAGCTTCTTCAGCAGTGCTTCTTCTTCCTTGCTGACCTTGCCGGGCACCCACGCCAGGACGCGCACCAGTTGATCGCCCTTCCCGTAGCTGTTGAGCCTCGGGATTCCCTTGCCCTTCATACGGAATATCTTGTGCGAAGGCGTGCCTGCCGGGACCTTGAACAGAACGTGTCCGTCGATCGTCGGGATTTCCAGCCGGGTTCCCAGAGCGAGCTGGGCGTACGTCAACGGGAGATCGACCAGCACGTCGTTCCCGTGTCGCTCGAACAGTTCGTTGAGTTCTTCTTCTATAATGACGTACAGATCTCCCGCGATGCCTCCGCGCTCTCCCACGTCGCCGCCGCCGCGCACGGTGATGTAGTTGCCGGTGGCGACGCCCGCCGGGATCTTGACCGAAACCGTTTCGCTCCCGCGAACGGTGCCGGTGCCGCCGCAGCTGCGACACGGATCCGTTACAACGACGCCATCGCCGCCACACTTGTGACACTCGGTCACGTTGACGAACTGCCCGAGGATCGAACGCTGGACGGTTTTGATCTGACCGGATCCCCGGCATACATCACACGTGCCGACTTCACTTCCCTCACGGCTCCCGCTGCCCCCGCAGTCGTCGCACGCCACCTGCTTGTTCACCCGGATCTGCCTGGTCGCCCCGGCGGAGACTTCCGACAGGGAGAGTTCGACCTTCAGCTGCAGGTCCCGGCCTTTGCGCACGCGGCGGCCCCGTCCACCCGCGCGCCCGCCGCCCCCGAACATCTCGTCGAAGCCGCCGAACCCGCCGAAATCGCGCATGAACGCCCGTAACGCGTCCGACAGATCCATCCCGCCGAAGCCGCCGCCCCCGAAACCGCCGCCGAACGGCCCCTGTCCACCGGGCCCGCCAAGACCCGCGTGGCCGTACTGGTCGTACAGATTGCGCTTTTCCGCGTCGTTGAGGACCGAGTACGCCTCGGTCGCCTCCTTGAAGCTCTCTTCAGCGCCTTTGTCCCCCGGATTTTTGTCCGGGTGGTACTTGAAGGCGAGCTTGCGGTAAGCCTTCTTGATTTCGTCCTTGGCCGAGTTCTTGTCGACGCCCAGGACCTCGTAATAGTCTCGTTTGTTGGCCATATGCCCTAAATAACAATATTTTAGAAGGGCTGTCAATCAGACATGTCGATTTGTCGGCGGCGAAAAAAAAGACCCGGGGTGTAGCGGCCCCGGGTCTCGGCGAGTAATTAAGGTGTGAGTTCTTGTCAGTTCATCGAATCGGGCGCGCTGTACATCAGCTCGGCGAACTTGTGCATGATCGCCTGCAGGCGTCCCGTCACGATCTTGAGCGCTTCGGTGTCTCTGTCGCCGGTATCCTTCGCTTCGCGCAGTTCCTCCATGGCGAGCTGGATCTCCGTCAAATCGTCTTCGGAGAACTTGTCGGAAAAATCCTTGATCGTCTGTTCGGTCGAGTAGAGCAGGATCTCCGCCTCGTTGAGACATTCGGAGTAGTCGCGCTTGGTCTTGTCTTCCTCGGCGAAGGTTTCGGCTTCATCGATCATGCGCTTGATCTCCGCCTCTTTGAGCCCGCTCGCCGTCTTGATGGCGATTTCCTGCGACCGGCTCGTTCCGAGGTCTTTGGCCGACACGTGGACGATTCCGTTGGCGTCGATGTCGAAGCTCACTTCGATCTGTGGCACCCCGCGCGGAGCCGGCGGGATCCCGACCAGGTCGAAGCGCCCCAGGGTGCGGTTGTCTTTGGCCATTTCGCGTTCACCCTGCAGAACGTGAACACTGACGGCGGGCTGGTTGTCCGTCGCCGTCGAAAATATCTGCGTCTGCTGCGTCGGCACCGTGGTGTTACGCCCGATCAACCGGGTCATGACACCGCCGAGCGTTTCGATTCCGAGGGACAGCGGTGTGACGTCGAGTAGTACGACTTCCGCGATGGCGCCCGAAAGAACCCCGCCCTGGATGGCCGCGCCCTTGGCGACGACCTCGTCGGGGTTCACGCCCTTGATCGGTTCCTTGTTGAAGAACTTCCTCGTGGCTTCCTTGACGGCCGGCATCCGCGTCGAACCACCCACCAGGATGATTTGCTCGATATCGCTGGTCGTGCAGCCGGCATCCTTGAGCGCTTGCTTGCAGGGCTCGATCGTGCGCTTGATGAGGTCCTCGACGAGTTTTTCCAGCGTTGCCCGGGTCAATACGATCTCGAGGTGCTTCGGCCCCGACTCGTCCGCCGCGAGAAACGGAAGGTTGATCGTCGTTTCCAGAGTGGTGGACAGCTCGCACTTGGCCTTCTCGGCGGCGTCCTTGACGCGCTGCATGGCCATCTTGTCGGCGTTGATGTCCATCCCGCTCGATTTCTGGAACTCCTCGACGATCCAGGCCATGATCTTGCGGTCAAAGTCGTCTCCGCCGAGGTGGGTATCGCCGGCGGTCGCCTTGACCTGGAAAATGCCGTCGCTGAGTTCGAGAATCGAGAGATCGAAGGTTCCGCCCCCGAGGTCGTAGACAGCCAGCGTGCCGGACTTGTCCTTGTCGAGTCCGTACGCGAGTGCGGCGGCGGTGGGTTCGTTGATGATCCTGGTTACGTCGAGACCGGCGATACGTCCCGCGTCCTTGGTCGCCTGGCGCTGGGCATCGTTGAAATAAGCCGGCGTCGTGATCACCGCCTGGGTGACCTCATCCCCGGTGTGTTCCTCGACAACCTGCTTGAGGTTCTGCAGGATCATAGCGGCAATCTCTTCCGGCCGGAACGAACGCTCCTTGATCTTGATGATCACCTCGTCCTTGCTGCCCTTTTCGACGATGTACGACGTCTTGTCCGCGTCGTCCTGGGCTTCTTTCCAGCGGCATCCCATGAACCGCTTGACGGAATGGATCGTCTGCTCCGGGTTCGTGATCGCCTGACGCT
>CBDVDJ010000218.1:0-5393 GCA_965372695.1 uncultured bacterium | reverse complement strand
CTGGACGGACCCACCGGGGACCACTTCACTCATGTCGATATACTGCACGTCCTTGCAGATGATGAGGTAGTGCCCGTTATCCAGGATCTGGAATTCGTGCGAGTCGGCGCCATACCCGTTGCCGCACCGGCACAGGTCGACCCGAGTGTAGGTGGAGTCCATGATGATGAACGCGTTGGAGCCGAACTCATAGAAGGACAGCAGTTCGTCATTCTGTTTCTTGAAATCGAGCACAAAGCTTGTGGATTTTTCGAAGAAAACCGGCGTGCCGTCGTTGCGGAGAATCATGAGAAAGCTCGGCGGCGGGTTTTTCTTCCACACGTAGCTCGTGAAGAATACGTAACCGTCGCCCGGATTATCGACGGGTCCTATGTCATACGTCGGATAATCAGCCGGCGGGATGAAGCTCTCCGTTTGCGGGATGAAGCTCCCCGTTGGCGGGACAAAGCTCCCCGTTGGCGGGACAAAGCTCCCCGTTGGCGGGACGATGCGATCCGGGGCGCCGGATCCGGTCCGTCGTGGCGGGGTGATACCGTGAGATTCCATGAACTCGCGCGCGTCGGGTTCTTCGGGACCCGTGCGTCTGGGCGAGACCGTGAATTCGAAACGGTACGACTCGACCCCGGCGCCGGGGCTCCGATAGCGCACTGTGATCGCGACGTTTTCCCCGGGTATGAATGGCGTGTCGGGCTCGAAGAGAATGGTTTCGGCGTCGTCCGACACGACCATGGCGCCGGTGAGCCGGCCGCTGACGGACCCCACCGCGCTGAACATCGACGCGGGGTCGGTGATGTAGTCGGCCGCGGAACCATCGAAACGGACGATGACGTTTGTTTCACGAGATACCAGGGCCGCGCCGGGCAGCGGCGAGACATAGAGGAGCGAGGCGGGGCGCGGTTGCAGTTGCGGTTGCGCGCCGGGACCGTCCGCGCCGGGTATGCACAGGCAGAAGAGGAAAAGCAGGCAGCGGTAATTCATATTGGGCCATCGTTGTGTATCTGTATGTATAATTGTAAGATATCTCGCCGCCGCTGTCAACCCGGCGCCTCAGCACGCGGTTTCGGCACGCGGTTTCAGCGCGTGGCGACAACGTAGACGGCACTGGTGGTGAGATCGTCTTCGGTGAGGTTTTCGAAGCGGCGGGCGAGCTGCCCGCGGCGAATCGTCGAGTCCCTCGAGACGGTTCGTTTGAAGCGCAGTTCGAAACCGGAGCGCTCTATCAACTCGAGGTGGCTGGAAAGCGCCGCACGGTTGATGAGGTACGGGCGTCCTCCCTTGACGAGACGCCATTTCCACTCGGGCCAGCTCCAGTGAACGTTCCACCGGCTGTCGAGCTGGTGCGCCGTCAGGTCGATCTCGTGGGACATCACGCCTCCGGGCCTGAGCCACGAGGCCATCGCCGGGTAGACGCCTTCGAGGTCGTCGACGTGTTCCAGAACGGCCTGAGAAAAAACCATGTCGACCGACGACTTTTCGAGACTGGCCCGCGCCGTCCACGGAACTGCGTAGCGAATAATCGAGTGCTCTCCGTCGGGGTCGAGGATCGAGTCGCGAATGCGGCGTACACGTTGGGGCGCCAGGGCCCCCGCGAGGACGTCGTCCGTCAGAATCCGCGAGGGAAAGGTCCAGTCGTCCAGCCGGGGTTTGACGTCGGGGAACTCGTTGGGGCCCGGTATGTCAGCGCGGGATTCGAACAATTCGACGAGTTCGTCGAGGAGGCCGAGGTTTCTCTCGAGCCCGCCGTGGGGAACGACGTCGAGGGCCACGTAACGCCCGGCGCCGCTCAAGAGCGCGGCGAGCCCCGAGCCGAGCGAATCACCTGGCCCCAGTTCGGCCACGACGTCCGGCACACCGCCCGCCCCGCACTCGTCGACGAGCACGAGATGGCGCAGCCACACCGAATAGCAGTACCTCGCCGATTCTCCGCCCCCGGCGCTTTTCGACAGCCATCCGTATATGCCGGGAATATGACACGCCTGGCCAAAAACGACCTGCTTGAGCCTCATGATTCGGTTTATAATGTCATCTCACGTTTGAGGCAACACTTTTTGTACAAACAAATACAGGAGCCACCATGCGAATTTCGTTGATCACCGCCGTGATACTGGCGATCGCCGCCGTCGCGGCGGCAGAGAGTCCCCCTCCCGAAAAACGGGCCCTCACCATCTCCGACCTCTATGACCTGAAAAGTGTCGGCGACCCGCAGTGCTCGCCCGACGGCAAACGGATCGCGTTCACGGTCACGACGCACGACATGAAGAAGGGCAGGAGCAACTCCGACATCTACATGATGAACGCCGACGGTTCGGGACTGAAGCAGCTCACCTTCAACGAAAAAGCCGATTATCACCCGCGCTGGTCACCCGACGGAGAGTCCCTCTTGTTCGTATCGACGCGCGAGGACGGCGCGCAGGCGTGGCGGCTACCCGTCGGCGGAGGCGAGGCGGAGCGGCTCACCGATTTTTCCATGGGAGTGAACGATCCACGCTGGACGCCCGACGGAAAGAAGATCGTCTTCTTCACCGACGTATTTCCCGAGTGCGGCGCCGACAGCGAGTGCAACGAAAAGATGGCCGAAGACATGGACGAAGGGCCCGTCCACGCCCACATCGCCGACGATCTCCTCTACCGCCACTGGACGTTCTACAAGGATGGAAAGAAGTTTCACACGCTGATCTACGATATCGAAACTGAGGAGTACACCGACCTCACACCCGGCGAACTCGACGCGCCGTACTACATGACGGGCGACGATAACGCCGGCTGGGACGTTTCGCCCGACGGCACCGAGATCTGCGTATCGAGTAACGCCGACCCCAACCACTGGGAAACCACCAACAAGGATCTGTTCCTCGTGCCCGTCGGCGGCGGCGTCGGCGGCGGCGTCGGCGTCGGCGGTGTCGGCAGCGTCGGCGGTGTCGGCGGTGTCGGCGAAATGCAGAATATCACCGACGACAACGAGGCGTACGACGCCCACCCGCGCTACTCTCCCGACGGGCGCTACATCGCCTACATAACGCAGAAGACGCCGGCGTTCGAAGCCGATCTGTTCAGCCTCGCCGTCTACGACCGTGAGACGGGCGAGAAGCGCGTACTCACCGGCGACTTCGACTACTGGGTCGGCAACGTCCACTGGGCGCGGGACTCGAAGTCGATCTACTTCACCGCCGAGATCGCCGCCGTCAACCCGCTCCACCGGATCGAAATCGAATCGGGCAAGATCAAGAAACTCGTCGACCTGCGCACGATCGATTCGTACGACATTTCGCCCGACGGCAAGCGGGTTTACGTGGGAAGCCGCGCGATCGCGCAGCCGCAGGAAATCTGGACCGCGAAAACAAATGGCAAAAACGTCGAGCGCCTGACCTGGTTCAACAAGCCGGTCGAGGACGAAGTCGACATCCGCCCCGCCGAGGAGCACTGGGTCGAGTCACCGTCTGGAAAGAAGATCCATACGTGGGTGGTCAAGCCCCACGGATTCGACCCGGACAAGAAGTACCCCTTTATATTGAACGTACACGGCGGCCCCCAGGGGATGTGGTGGGACAGTTTCCGCGGAGACTGGCAGGTGTATCCCGGCGCCGGCTACGTGATCGCGTTTCCCAACCCGCACGGGTCGAGCGGTTTCGGCCAGGAGTTCACGCTGGGGATATCGCGCGACTGGCAGGGCAAGGTCTACGACGACGTAATGGCCGTGACGGAATACATGGCGAATCAGCCGTACGTCGACGAGGATCGCATGGGCGCGATGGGATGGTCGTACGGTGGTTACATGATGATGTGGTTCGAGGGACACACCGACCGGTTCAAGTCGCTCGTGTCGATGATGGGTGTGTACGACCTGCCGGCAATGTGGGGCGCGACCGAAGAACTGTGGTTCCCGCAGTTCGACCTGGGCGGCGCGCCGTGGGAGTCGGATGATTACGTCGAACAGTCACCTCACAACTACGCCGACAAGTTCGCCACACCGTGTCTCGTCATCACCGGCGAAAAAGACTACCGCGTACCCTACACACAAAGCCTCGAGTTCTTCACCGCGCTGCAGAAACGGGGTGTGCCATCGCGCCTGGTCGTGTTCGAGAACGACGGTCACTGGCCCAGCTGGACAAAGTCGATGCCGCTCTACTACAACGCCCACCTCGAGTGGTTCCACGAGTATCTCGGCGGCGACCCAGCTCCGTGGGACAGCGGTGAAATGGTGCGCAACCGCGGCTATGGTGATGAGAGTTCCGACTGAGCTCGAAGAGGCAGGAATCAATTGTTGGCGCCGCCGGTTTCGCCACCGGCGGTTTCGCCACTGGCGGCGCTTTTTTCCCCGGTGAATTGCAGGCCGTCGTTGAGCCACGCCATGGCTTCTTCCTCGTCCTTGAACACCCGTGCTTCGGCGTTTTTGATCTCCGCAAACACGACTACCATCCGCATCAACCCGAAGTGGACGGCCGATTCCGCCAGGATCGCGCAGCGGCGCCCAAAGCGGCCGGACCGCGAGGCGAAGTACTCGGCCACGCGACGCAGGTCGTCGACCGAGCGGTCGGCGAGCGATTCGGATCGGGTTACGTCGATGAGGAACCGGGCGTTCCGGGCGGGAAAGCGGGGGTCTTCCAGGGCCCTGTCGAATGCGTTGATGATGTCATCCGGCGGGTATACGCCGACGAAGTCAAGGCGCAGAATATTTTCCACGAAGCGGTACGAAACAGCCATAACTCACGCTCCCGATCGCCGGCTCCGGCCCGCTCCCGACTGCCTTCCCCCTGCCGGTAGAACCTCGCGCCGCTGGGTACGCCCTTGGAAATCGTTTGGTAAAGAGTTAATACAAGGATACCCGATCAGGGCGAAGTGTCAAGCCGATTCGTCGGCCTTGAAGCAAAAGTTGTTTAACAAGACGGACTTCCGGACCGGGTTCTCCCAACCGCCACCATCCCGGATGACTCGGATCACGCCCTGTTCTCCTTTCATTTCGGCGCGAACAACGACGGCGGCGCCTGCACGGCGACGACGTGCCCCCGGGCGCATTCGACCCCCTCGACCGACAATGAAATATCGACCACGACCTTGCGCCCCTTGACTTCCACGATCGTACCGCGCAACTCGATCAGCGGCCCGAGCGGCGTCGGCTTGAGGTAGTCAACTTTGAGCGACGCCGTCACGTAACGAAGCGCCGGCTCGGTGTCCATCTCCCGCCCCTCCGCCCGGTAGCCGGCCGCCGCGGCGCTGCCCGTTCCGTGACAGTCGATCAACGACGCGATCAATCCGCCATAAACGTACCCCGGGACGGCCGTGTGCCACGGCTTCGGTTCGAACACCGCCACCGTTTCGTCGCCGTCCCAGTAGCTCCTGATCTGGTGACCCCGGTCGTTGAGCCGGCCACACCCGTAGCACTGCGCCACGTCGTC
>CBDVDJ010000217.1:0-5394 GCA_965372695.1 uncultured bacterium | reverse complement strand
GATAAAGTCCACTTCGCGTTTGCCCTTCGGACCCTCGTTGAAGGCGCGGAATCCGGCTTTGCCCTCGGTCATCATATTGAGCGCGAGCCAGGAGCGGTTTGTCTCGCAGTTACGCTGCCAGTGTTCGAGCTTCTTCTTGCGAACCGACTCGAGCGTCTTCGCCAGGCAGTCGGGCATGGTGAGCGCGAGCGCCCATGCCTTGCGGTTGACCTCTTCGTCGAGCATCGTCTGGTCGACGGTGCACGCGGCCATCTCTTCGCGGGCGGCCTTGCGCGCTTCGCCGGTCTTGAACGCGCCGTAGATCCAGTTGCCCCACTCGTCGGTCTCATCGCGCACGACCATGGGGTTGGCCACCCAGGCGCCGCCGGAGTCCTTGAGTACGGGGACGATCTTGTTGATCAACCCGAGGCGGACGGCCTGTTGCGCCGACCAGTGTTCGCACAGGGTACACGACTCGATGGAACGGTTGATGCCGACGGAGAGGTGCAGGAAGTCCGTCGATCCGCCGTCGGGAGCGGAGCCGTGCTTGGGTCCCGCCTGGCCGAAGATGGCCGTGTCGGCGGCGATGGTAATATCGCACGCCATGCCGATCTCCTGACCACCGGCGATCCGCATGCCGTTGACGCGGTTGATGACGGGTTTATCGCAGATGAGTATGTGTGTCACCATGTCGTTGAACAGGCGCATGTACTGCTTGTATTCCGGGGGATTGCCGGCGTAGTACTCGGCGTACTCCTTGGTGTTCCCGCCGGTGCAGAAAGCCTTGTCGCCCACGGCGGAAAACACGACGGCGACGCACGAACGGTCGGTCGACGCATGCCGGAAGGCGAGTATGACTTCCTTGACGGCGGCGGTTGTGTAGGAGTTGTACTGCTTCGGGTTGTTGAGCATGATCCAGTGGTTATACAACCCTTCGACCTCGTCGCCTTTGGCGTCGAGCAGGGGGCGTTTCTCTACGATGATGTCGTTGTACTTGATTTCAGGAACCAGATTGTGGTCTTTCATGATCTCCTCTTCCTTTCTTGAACATTCGCCGGCAACATGATCCGGACCGACGTCCGAGATGATTGGGCCGACTGACGAGGGGTGACCGGGTCGTCAAGCCGGCGCGCCATAATTGAGGGTCCAATAGGCGCGCCGAGGTTACCTGCGAAGCGTCCTGAGCTTCCAATAAACTGGCGAAGGAGTGGCGGGAGCGCCTGATGGCCGGTCCTAAGGGCTTCCAGACTCAGCGCGGACGCCGGCCCGGGAACCCCTCGTCAGTCGGCCCGACCAGAACGGCGCGGGTTCTTCCCGCTGAATCGCCATTGTGATCAGGGGACAAAGATGACGCGTTTTTCGATCTTGTGGTCCAGCGCCAGCTGAAGCACCTCGTTGATCGAGTCCAGCGGGTGCGTTTCCACGTTGTCGCGCACGTTGATCCTGTCCGAGAGCACCTCTTTCACCACGTCCGGATAATACTCCGGCTTGCATCCCCAGTTGCCGAACAAGTCCGCGTCGAATGCCATCACGTTGCTCAGGCGAATGTTCACCTTGTCCATTGTGAAACCCACTACAGCCATCGTCCCCGCGTGCGACAGCAGCGAGAACGCCGTCATCTGCCCCGCCGCCGTGCCACTCAGTTCGAACACCTTCCAGCCCAGTTTCGGCAGTCCGTTGTCCTTGACCAGCCCGCGTACGTGCTTCTTGACGTCTCTGTCCGACATGTCTTTCGTGTTGATCGAAAAATCCGCGCCCATCCGTTTTGCGTTATCGAGCTTGGTGTCGTCGATATCCAGGGCGATTACCTTCGCGCCCTTTGCTTTGGACAGCTGGACCATGTAAGTGCCCAGTCCGCCGACACCGATCACCAACGCCAGGTCCCCCGATTCGAGGCCGCTGCGCCGCATCGACTGGTACGGCGTCGTGACCGCGTCGGCGATGACGGACAACTGCGACAGCTCGTAGGCGCCCAGGTCGTCGGGCAACTCGCACAGGTAGCGTCCGGGAACGACCACGTGCGAGGCAAATCCCCCGTCCATGTGGTTGCCCGGCATGATCTGTTTCCGACAGACGTTGCTTCTTCCTTTTTTACATAATTCACATTCGCCGCACGGCAGGACGGCGGGCACGATCACTCGTTTTCCCACCAGGTTATCGCACGACTTGCCGACGGCAACGACTTCGCCGCTGATTTCGTGACCTAGAATGACCGGTGATACGAACGTCTGGACCTGGCCTGTGTAGAAGCCGATGTCGGTGTGGCAGAGACCGCAACCGGCCACGCGGACGACGGCGTCGCCGTCCTCGACGGACTCGATTGCGAAGTCCTTTTTTTGCAGTGGCTTACCAGGTTCGACGAGCGCATATCCGTATGCGTCTATGCGTTCCATGATTGAAGCTCCCGGGAAGGAGTAAAGGTTGGTTTATCCGGATGCGAAATCCGAAAAAAGATACGGAACGATCGTTCGTTCTGTTATATCCTTACACTCGCAGCGCACTTTTTTCAAGCTCGAAGATGGCACGATTGACCGCATTGGCAACGGCCCCACGGAGGAATTCGAAATGACCGACGACGCCTCAACAATCAATGAACAGGAAATGATCTACGACTGGAATCTGGTCGAGTTGCCGGATAAGGGAATCGACAAGGTGGAGTTCGACGACGAGACCCTTCGCGACGGGATCCAGTCGCCCTCGATCAAATCACCCACGATAGACGAAAAGATAGAGATCCTCCACCTGATGGCGGATCTCGGGATCCAGTCGGCGGACATCGGGCTGCCCGGCGCGGGGCCCAAGATGGCCGAGGACGTCGTGGCGCTCGCCACCGAAATCGCGAAACACAAGCTTCCCATCGACCCCAATTGCGCGGCGCGCACCGTACAGGCCGACATCGACCCGATCATCGAGGCCGTCCAGCGGTCGGGCGTCTCCATCGAAGCATCGCTTTTTATCGGCACGAGTCCGATACGCCAGTACGTCGAAAACTGGCCGCTCGACAAGCTGCTCAAGTTGAGCGAGGACGCCATTAATTACGCCATCAAACACGAAATGCGCGTGATGTTCGTCACCGAGGACACGACGCGCGCCCACCCCGACACGCTGCGAAAGATCTATACGACCGCCATCGAGTGTGGCGCCCGCCGGATCTGTCTGGCGGACACGGTCGGACATGCCACGCCGCACGGTACCCGTATGCTGGTGGAGTTCATGAAACAAGTCGTCGCCGACACCGGCGAAGACGTCAAGATCGACTGGCACGGCCACCGCGACCGGGCGCTCGGGCTCGAGAACGCGATCGCCGCCGCGGAAGCGGGCGCCGACCGGCTCCACGCCACGGCTCTGGGCGTGGGCGAGCGCTGCGGGAACACGCCGATGGAACACCTGTTGATCAACCTGCGCCTGATGGGCGTGATCGACAACGACCTTTCGAAGCTGTCGGAGTACTGCGAACGCGTCTCCACGGCGTGCGACGTACCGATTCCGTTCAATCACCCGGTGATGGGAACCGACGCGTACCGCACCAGTACCGGCGTCCACGCGGCCGCCGTCATCAAAGCCTCGAAAACGGGCAACGAGTGGCTGGCCGACCGCATCTACTCGGGGGTACCGGCCAGCTGGACCGGGCGGCACCAGGCGATCGAAATCGGACCCATGAGCGGGGCGTCCAACGTGGTGTTCTGGCTCCAGAGCCGCGACATCAATCCCGAAGAGGGTCTGGTCGAGGAAATTTTCGAGGCGGCCAAAAACTCCGACCGCGTATTGAGCGAGGAAGCTGTGTGGCAGATGGTGAAGGCGTATCAGGGAAAGGGAAAAGATGGAGACTCGGGTCATACGGCTGAAGGTCAATAACACGGAGCACGAGCTTCTCACTCCCCCGAACAGAGTCCTCCTCGAAGTACTGCGGGAAGACCTCCGCCTGCCGGGAACGAAATTCGGCTGCGAACTGGGCGAGTGCGGCGTCTGCACCGTACTGATAGACGGCGTTCCCGCCCTGTCGTGCTGCACGCTCGCCGTTCTCTGCGACGGCAAATCGATTACGACCGTCGAAGGACTGACGGGTCGCGAAGCCGAAATCGTAGGCGAAGTCTTCGCCGAAATGGGCGCGTCTCAGTGCGGGTACTGCACCCCTTCGATGGCGCTGATGTTCAACTATATCCTCCGTCGCGGCGGCGACGTCGACATCAGGGAAGAGTTGTCCGGCAACCTCTGCCGCTGCACCGGCTACACCAAAATCCTCGAAGCATGCGAGAAAAGCATTGAGCTCGCCAGAAAACAACAATCTTAAAATCGTCGGGCGGACGAACCGCCGCGTGGACTCGCACGGCAAGGTAACCGGCCGGGCGGGTTATACGGACGACTTCGTCCTGCCGGGCATGCTGTTCGCAAAACTCAAGCGGAGCACTGTCGCCCACGGCCGTATCGAAAGCATCACCGTCGACAGGGCGCTGGCGCTCGAGGGCGTACACGCGGTGATCACGGGCGCCGACCTCCCCGTCCGCTACGGCATCCTGCCCGTAACGCAGGACGAAACGGCGCTCGCGGTGGACAAGGTCCGCCACGTCGGCGAGCCGGTCGCCGCCGTCTGCGCCGACACCGAGGCAATCGCGCAGCGGGCGCTCGACCTGATCGACGTCGAATACACGCCGCTCGACATTTCCCTGTCCGTCGAAGACGCGTTTCGAACCGATTCGCGGATCCACGAATCGAACTCGTTCGAGGGAAACGCCCACCGGGTGATCGCGCTCGAGTTCGGCGACACGGAGGCGGCGTTCGAAAGCGCCGGGTACACGCGCGAAGACATATTCTACTTCGCCGGCAGCACGCACGTCCCCATGGAGACGCACTCGAATATCGCCGACTGGGACGGCACCCGGCTGACCCTGCAACTGTCGCACCAGGCGCCCTACTACGTGCAGAAGTTGCTGCCGAAGGTCCTGGGGATTCCCCCGCAGGCCCTCAGGGTCGTGGTGCCTTATGTCGGCGGCGGATTCGGCGGCAAGCTCGACCTGTTTTCCGACACCGTCTGCGCGTCGAAACTCTCGATGATTACCGGCCGCCCGGTCAAGCTCACGCTGACGAGGGAGGAAGTGTTCTACAACCACCGAGGCCGGCACCCGTCGTCGATGTGGATCAGGACGGCCATCGACGGCGGCCGCATCACGGGGCTGCAGTTCAAGGCGTTTCTCGACGGGGGCGCGTACGGGAGTTTCGGGACCGCCGCTTCGTACTATCACGGCGCCATCCAGCCGGTAACCTACCGCATTCCCAATTACAAGGTCGACATCGCGCGTTTCTACACCAACAAGCCGCCGTGCGGGCCCAAGCGCGGTCACGGCACGCCGCAGCCGCGCTTTGCGCTGGAGTGTCACCTCGACAAGATCGCGGAAGAGCTCGGCACGGACCCCGTCG
>CBDVDJ010000216.1:0-5452 GCA_965372695.1 uncultured bacterium | reverse complement strand
CCCGGCCGGCCGGGAGACGGGGTCGCTGATCCCGGGTGACGTCGGCCGCGAACGGGAGCTGGCGCAGGAATTACCGGAGCGCGCCCAGTCCGATGCGGACGCCGAAGGTGGTTTCTCAGGCCTGGCGGACGAAGAAGTCGTCGGCGAGAAGTTGAAGCGCGACAAGAAAGTCGGAGAAGCCGACAAGCTGGCGGCGACGGAAGAACAATTCGCCGATGAACCTCGCGACCGGGTGGTGCCGAAGCAGGAGCCGCCGGCCCCGGCTTCGGAGGTTGTAGAACTGAAGAAAGCATCGCCGGCGGTTGTGCCGGCCGAAACAGCAGCGGGGAAAGATGCACCGGCGGAGACGGCACCGGGGAAAGATACGCCGGCGGAGACGGCGTCGAGGACAGATTCGCCGGCCAGTCCTCCGGCGGCGGCAAGGGGAAACGAAAACAAGGAATCGCTCGAGGAAGAATCGGCTGCCGGGCGAGGGGAGAGCGAACAGGTCGCCGCGCCATCCGTCGACGCTTCGGTCGACAACCTGGCCGTGACCGAATCCGACGACAGGGTCGCCCGCTCCTCGAAAATGAGGTCCACCGCCGAACCCGTCCCGGAACCGGCCTTCGGCGGTACCCTCGAGATCACGGCGGCGCAGGACTCTCTCGTTGCCGCCGCCGTTGATTCGACTGGCGGCCGTGTCATCCACGCCGCCGACAAGGGCGATGATCCGTCCGATGTTATCATCGTCGCCATCCCCGCCGACCGATACGCGGAGTTCCTCCTGCGGCTCGACGAGATCGGCGTGTCCAGGGCCAGGCTGCCCGACGGGGTACCCGGCGGCATCGAAACCGTCACGGTGAAAATCGTGGTCAAATAGCCGTCGACGCACCTCCGGTACCCCCGGCAGCCCCGCCGGCGCGGAGTATAAATACCCGTGAGCCGCTCCTCCCCGCGTGCTATACTCTCGCGAATTCAAAATCACCATCGATTACCGAAGACCGGGCGCGGCCGCCGCGTGCCGGTCCAAGTGTATTAATAACAACGTGTTGCAGGAGGATGCCGTCTATGCGTCTGATCATATTCGGAGTGCTGGCCGCGTTGGCCATCGGCGGAGTGAGCGCCGGTGAGAGCCGGGCCCAGCAGTTCTTTCCCTACGAGTACGAGAACTACGTTCTCGACAACGGATTCAAATCGGTTCTGATGCCCGTCAAGGGTAGCGGCCTCGTCGCGTACTACACGGTTGTGCGTACGGGAAGCCGCGACGAATGGGAAGAAGGCCACACAGGTTTCGCCCATTTTTTTGAGCACATGATGTTTCGCGGTACCGAGAATCACTCGGCCGAAGAGTACAACCGCATCGTGAGCGAAATTGGCGCGGACGCCAACGCGTACACGACCGACGACTACACGTGTTACTACATGGTCATCCCCTCGCCGCAGCTCGCCACCGCGATGGACCTGGAGAGCGACCGCTTCCAGAATCTCTCCTACGAGGAGGGGCCGTTCCGCACCGAGGCGGGCGCCGTGTACGGTGAATATCGCAAGAACTTCACCAGCCCGTTCCGGCAGGCACACGAGGAGATGATGGATACGGCCTTCGACAAGCACACGTACAAGCACACGACGATGGGATTCGTGGAGGACATCATCGCGATGCCCGACATGTACGAGTACAGCAAGTCGTTCTTCAAACGGTACTACCGTCCGGAGAACTGCGTGCTCCTTCTCGTGGGCGACTTCGAGCCGGCCAAGGCGAAGGAAATGATCAAGGAATTTTACGGCGAGTGGGAGCGCGGCTATGTGCCTCCGCAGATCGCGCCGGAGCCGTTTCAGACCGGCGAACGCTACGCCAGCGTCGAATACCCCGGCCGCACGCTCCCGCTGGTGTGGATCGGCTACAAGGGCGACGCATTCGACCCTTCCGAAAAGACGGTCGCGGCGGCATACCTGCTCGCCGACCTCGCTTTTGGCGAGAACAGCGAAATCTACAAGAAGCTCGTGATCCGCGAACAAAAGGTCCAGTGGGTGGCGGGGGACTTTGGCTTCAACCGTGATCCCAAACTGTACGACGTTTATGCCCGGGTCAAGAACCCGGACGACATCGACTACGTAATCGACGAAATCGACGAGACGGCGGCCCGGTTCAAGACGGAACTGGTGTCGGACAAGGAACTCGAAAACCTGAAGAAACGGACCCGGTATGGCTTTCTGATGGGGCTGGACACGCCCGGCCGTACAGCCGGCGGCCTCGCGCGGACCATCGCGCTGACCGGCGGTATCGAAGCGATCGACGAGCTGTACGGAACGCTGGCGTCGATTACGCCCGAGGATATCCGAGCGGCGGCCAACCGTTATCTGCAGGATGAACGCCGCACCGTCCTGATTCTGAAGGGAGAATAATAGTGAAAATCAAAATTGTTGCAATCGGATTGCTGCTCGCCGTTCTCACCGGAGGCTGCGGGCAAAGCGACCTGGGGGACCACATGGTGGTGCTGCCCGCGGACGGCGACCCGACCGTCGCATTTCGCGTTCTGTTTCACGTTGGTTCCCAGAATGACCCGGCCGGCAAGGAGGGCCTCGCCGCGCTGACGGCCTCGCTGATCACTGAAGGGTCCTCAGAGCGCCACTCCTACGAAGAGATCCTGGAGCTGCTCTATCCCATGGCGTCCGATCTGTCGGACCAGGTCGACAAGGAGATGACGGTATTCAGCGGCAGGACCCACGTCGACAACCTCGACGAGTACTACGCGCTCCTCAAAGAGGTCCTGCTCGAGCCGGCTTTCAAAGAGGAAGACTTCAAACGCGTCAAGACGGACTATCTCAACTACATACAGACGTCGCTGCGCTACTCGCAGGACGAGGAACTCGGCAAGGAAGTCCTCTCCGAGTTTATCTTTGCCGGCACCCCGTACGGCCACATCGAGGAAGGGCACGTCAAAAGCCTCGAATCGATCACGATCGACGACGTCAATAAGTTCTACGCCGACTATTACACGTGGAACAACGTGATCATCGGGCTCGGCGGTGCGGCCGACAACAAGTTTGCCGAAACGGTGAAGAAAGACTTCGAAGCGCTGCCCAGGGGTAAGACCGCTACAGTGGCGGCTCCGAAGCCCGACCGGATCGACGGCATCAACGTGATGATCCTCGAAAAGGAAGACGCCGCCGCTACGGCGATCAGCTTTGGTTTTCCCATCGACGTGACCCGGGGCAGCCGCGATTTCTACGCGCTGGCGCTGGCGACGTCGTGGCTCGGCGAACACCGCAACAGTTTCTCGCACCTCTACGAGGTGATCCGGGAGAAGCGCGGCCTCAACTACGGCGACTACGCGTACATCGAGCACTTTCCCGGCGGTCACCGCCGCCAGTTTCCGCCGGCCAACGTGGCGCGGCGCCAGCAGATCTTCCAGGTCTGGATCCGGCCCGTACCCAACGAAGCGCGCCTGTTCGCGTTTCGCGCCGCCGTCCGCGAGCTCGAAGCTCTCATTCAGAACGGCATGTCGGAGGAGGAGTTCGAGATGACGAGGAAATTCCTCAAGGGGTACATCCTCCACTACGCGCCGACGACGACGATGAAACTCGGTTACACCCTGGACGATCGCTTCTACGGCAACGAACACGACCACTGGGCGAGATACGCCGAGACGCTCGATGACCTGACGCGCGAGGAAGTCAACGCGGCGCTCAAGAAATACCTGACCTTCGGCGACATGAAGGTCGTGTTCATCACTCCGGACGCCGGGGGGCTCAAGAATGCGCTGGTGAACAACGAGGCCAGCCCGATCTCTTATCAGTCCGAAAAACCGGCGGAGATTTACACGGAGGACGAAAAGATCTCGACGTATCCGTTGGAAGTGAAGCCCGGCAATGTGACCATCGTCGAGGTCGACGAAGTTTTCGAAGGTTGACGAGGTTCCGCTCGTTTTAATAATAGCGACAGAGAGACGAAAGGCGACAATGATGGCGAAGGTCAAGAAGGGCGACAAGGTCAGGGCGCACTACCGGGGTACGCTGGACGATGGAACGGAATTCGACAATTCAGCCGGCGGGGATCCGATCGAGTTCGAGGTGGGATCGGGGGCGCTGATTCCCGGTTTCGAGTTGGCGGTGGTGGGGATGGAGGCCGGCGAGAAGAAGACCTTGACCCTTTCGGTCGACGAGGCCTACGGCCCCCGCCGTGAAGAACTGCTGCTGACCGTTCCCAGGGACGAGGTGCCCGCCGACCTCGACGCCGCCGTCGGCGAATCACTGGTCCTCGAACGCAACGGCCAGGAAATCCAGGTCATCGTCAAAAGCATCTCGGATACCGGTCTCACGCTCGACGCCAACCATCCGCTGGCGGGCAGGGACCTCGTTTTCGAGATCGAGATGATCGATATCGTCTGAACTTGGCGTGTTGACGCATATCCCGTGTTGGGCTACACTGGTAACAGCACGGAAGAGGGAGAACACCGTGGAGGTATGTATATGTCCGGTCGCGGTGTTTTTCTATTTGCAGCCGCCGGGTTCCTGGCGGCGTGTCTTTTCGTGAATCCCGCCGAGGTTTGTTCCCAGCCCGTGTTTGTTTTCGAAACGGTTGACACCGTCGCCGACGTCGGGTGGCATACGTCGATCGCCATCGACAGCGGCGACCTGCCCCATATCGGCTATATCGATAACACCAATGCCGACCTCAAATACGCGCGGCGCCTGGAATCCGGCTGGGTAACAGAACTGGCCCACACGTCCGGGTATCGCGAATCGGACACGGGGCTCGTCCTCGACTCGGCGGATCGGCCGGCCATGGTCTGCGGCTCCGGCCCCGGTTATTACGTGTTCAACAACGGCGCGGGATGGGTATCCGAAGGACTGGAAGGCTTCGCCGTCTGGTTCTCCACACTCGCGCTCGACACGAACGACAACCCCCGCATCCTGTACAACTGGTCGGTATTCAAGGAGTACGACAGCCGGGTGGCGTATGCGATACGGGCCGGTCCTGACGACTGGACAGAGACGCGTATCGGCAGCGGTCCGTTTATTCCTTATGACCCCGACTACGCCCTCGTCATCGACGGCAACAATAACCGGCACATCGCGAGCATCGCCACGAGCGGCGACACGTTGCGCTAC
The DNA here is from genome assembly GCA_965372695.1 of uncultured bacterium. Lineage (GTDB taxonomy): Bacteria > Krumholzibacteriota > Krumholzibacteriia > WVZY01 > JAKEHA01 > CBDUWU01. Next base: position 361 of record CBDVDJ010000216.1, on the reverse strand, counting down.
TCTTTCAGGTCGAGTACAGCCACCGAAAACGTCTCGTTTACCCGCGCGTCGAATTGCGACCTCGCCGTCGACGATCAAAACCGTCCGTACATCGCCTACTACGACTTCGACCTGTCCTCGCTGGTACTGCTCGCCAAGCTGCAGGGGAGCTGGGTTCCGTTTCTCGTCGACCAGTCCGGTGACGTTGGCCGCTATTGTTCTGTCGCGACGGGCGTCGACGGGTCGTGGCGCGTCTCCTACTACGACGCGACCAACGGCGACCTCAAGTACGCCCGCCGCGCCGGTCCGGCCGGATCGTGGGAAAACTCCGTGGTCGACGCCGGCGGCGACGTGGGCAAATACACGTCGATCGCGCTCGTCT
>CBDVDJ010000215.1:0-5473 GCA_965372695.1 uncultured bacterium | reverse complement strand
ACTCCGCGCGCGCTCAAACTCTCTTCCCAGGATCTCCCCGTCGGCATGCAGGCCGTGCTCGACAAGGCATTCGAGAAAGAAATCGACAAGCGCTACCAGGACGCCAGCACGTTCCGCGAGGAACTGGCCGCGATGCTGCCCGAGGGTGCGTTGAACGGAAGCCGCATCATGCCGGCGCCCGGCCCCGCCAGCGGCCGCAAGAAACTCATGCGCGTCGGTTTCGTCTTCATGTGTATCGTGATCGCCCTGGGAGGGTGGTACTTCCTCGGCCCGGCGAATTCGAGTTCCAAGGCCAGGAGCTTCCACGAAAATGCCGTGGGGGCGATCTCGTCATCGACGCCCGACGTCGAAAAGGCCAGAGAGTACCTCTGGCTGGCGATCGCCGAAGACGACGATTACGCGGCGCCGTGGAACACGCTCGCCAACATATCGCTCGCCGAAAAAGACTACATCTCGGCGGAGAGCTATATCAAAGAGTCGCTCCAGCGCGACCCCCGCTACGAAGAGGCCATGTACAACATGGGAGAGCTCAAGTGGGCAACCAACGATCTGCCCGCCGCCCGGCGGTGGTACGAAGAGGCCATCGAAACCAACCCCGGATTTCTCGAGGCGTACAACAACCTCGGGTCGCTGCTCCGTACGCTCGGGGAGAACGAAGCCGCCCGCGACGTCCTCGTCACCGGCCTGAGCCAGGAATTGCTCGACGGGACCCGGACGTCGGCCCGCGTGTCGATGAAGCGGCACCGCGGCCTGGTCGCGTGGTCGCTCGGCGAAGTCGACAGTGCGCTGTTCTATCTGCAGGCCGTCCAGCCCATGTACCCCGACGACCCCGAGATCAGGAACGCGTTGAACGACCTCTCTCACTAGCAAAATATTCGATCGGCTAAAAGTCCTTCCTGAGACTGACCTTGCTCAGTTCTTTCGCAAGCATCCGCCGAAACAACCCCGGCCCCACCCACGTGTACACGACGATACCCAGCCAGGCGAATTGAATCGCATTCACGTATGGATCCGGGATCGTGCCCCTGAGAACGATCGTCAAGACTCGATACGCGGCGTACGCACCGATCAACACCATGATCGCCTTGCTCTGACCCAGCGACCCCATCCACACACTCCACCGCCACCAGAGCCCCAGAAATGGATTCGAACGCGCTTTCACAGAGGCCATCAACCGCAGCGGCCTCCGGGCGGCCGGGTTGACCCGCAGCGCCCAGATCGCGTGCTCCCTGGCCTCTTCCGTACGGCCCCGCCGAAGGAGCACGTACCCCATCAAGACCAGCGCATCCTGGTTTTGTGCAAAAATAGTCAGCGCCTCCCGCGCATACCGTTCCGCAAGATCCAGGTCGCCTTTGTCCAGGTAGTAATCCCCCGTCGCCACGAGGACGCCCGGGTTTTCGGGATCCAGCTCCAGAGCTTTGTCCAGCAATGGAAGGACCTTGTCCTTCTGGCCCGTGAGGTCGTACACCTCCGAAAGCGCAACATGACTGAGTGCCTCTTCGGGTTCCGCTTCGAGAACCATTCGATAGTGCTCTTCGGCCTCTTTGAACTTCCGCCGGGCCAGCATGACGGCGCCCATCGCCCGATGGGAAATGACGGAAGATGGATCCAGGGACAGGGCGAGGCCCGCTTCCACCTCGGCCGCGTGGAGGCGGTGCAGGCGCAGCAGGCACAGCGACAACATAGCGTGAGCGTCGCCAAGATCCGGATCGACGCTGAGTATGTGCCGCAGCACATCGACGGCGTTGTCTACGTTGCCGCGATCGTATTCCTCCGCCGCCCGTGCCATAGCTTGTCGTATTTGTCGTTCGTTTATCATGGCTTACACCAGGACCAGCCAGAGCACGCCATGGCCGACGAGGCCCAGGACACGATGCCCGACCAGAAGTCCCACAAAAGCTACCGGAAGCCCGTTTCTGACCGTCCCATCGTAGTACTGGTAGATGGCGAAACTCCGCTCCTGGGACATGTACAACATGTAACTTATCGCCAGTTTCCACAGGGTCAACACCAGCATCGCCAGCCTTACTGCCCTCTCGCTCTGAACGTTGGCCGCGCCCAGGCCGCCAAAAAGAACGAGCACGATCACCCCGGACCCGACCAGTCCGCCCACCACCAGGGCGATCTCGCGGCGACGCGTCGCGCTCCCGAGGGCGATGCCGTTTATGACGAACCACGCCCAGCCAAACCAGGTGCCCCCCATCATAAAGGCGAGGAGGGGCCAGAAGGGATTCACGACGACGTGCGCGAGCCCCCCCGGTCTGGGTTCATCCACAATCGAGTAAGTCCCCGTCGCCATCTATTTCCCTCCGTATTTGTTGAGGAATTCGAGCACCTCGTCGTACATCCCGCCCTCATTTGCGTAGCGCGCGTGATTGCGCGCGGTGGTCAGCCACTCGTACGTCGTGGCCTTCACTTCCTTGAGCGCCGCCCTGGACAATTCATTTGTGATGGGCACCTCTTCCCCCTTCTCCAGCGCCTCCTCTATGGCCAGGTCCGCGCACGTCTCCACCAGGTTTCTCAGGTCGGCGCCCGAAAAGCCGGAGCTTTTGGCCGCCAGGAATTTGAGATCCAGGTTTTGTTCCACCGGGCGGTCCATGAAATGAATCTCGAGGATGCGCCGGCGTGCTTCCCGATCGGGCGGCGGTACGAACAGCACGCGGTCGAAGCGTCCCGGCCGCCGGAACGCCAGATCCACCGCCCACGGCACGTTGGTGGCGCCGAGCACGAGGATGCTCTGGTTTTCCTGCGTGTACCCGTCCAACTCGGACAGAAACTGGCTGACCAGTTTTGAAGAAGAGCTGTCGCGCTGGTACTGGCGGCGGCCGCCGAGTGCCTCGATCTCGTCAAAAAATACCACCGACGGCGCCGAGTTTCGCGCCTGCTCGAACAGGGCGTGCAGTTTGGCTTCCGACTCGCCGAAGTACATGTCGAGTACGTCGGCAATCGCCACGTTGAAGAACTTCGCGTCGCACTCTCCGGCGGTGGCACGGGCCAGCAGCGTTTTGCCGCAACCGGGCGGGCCGTAGAGGAGAATCCCTCCGCCCACCTTCTTCCGGTAGCGCTGGAAGAGTGACGGCTTCTGGAACGGCAGAATGATCTTTTTGCGGATCTGCTTCTTGATGTCCTCGAGGCCTCCAACATCCTCGAACGTGACGCGTTCCGGTTCGGGGATGAAGATCCGGTCGAGAATACTTTCGTCGGCGTCACCCTGGGTGACGAGCTTGAGTGGCGGTTGGCCCTTGCCGCCCTTATCGAAGACTTTGACCTTCAGGTTGAGTTGACGCTCCAGATCGGGATCTTCCAGCGTGGAGTTGGCCATCACCGCCGCCCTGTACGCCTCCACGCCTTCTTCGCGCCGGTCGAGGGCGAGCAGCGCGTGCGCGCGGACGATTCCCAGCTCGGGTGTCTCGGGCATCGCGATCGACAGCGCCTGTTCCGCGTCACCGGCGCCCAGGAGAATACGCGCCGCGACCAGTCGCTGTTCCACGTCGGCGATGTCCTCCAGGTCCCGTCCACCCAGCAGCGTGGCCCCCTCGTCTTCTTCGCCGCGCTCCAGGTATGCCTCGAGGAGCACGAAGAGCAGCTTCATATTGTCCGGCGACTGCTCGAAGGCCGCGCGAAGTGATTTGAGCGTCGAATCGTCCATGGTTCCTTTCTTGTGATTATAATCGGGACGAGACCGTTGAGATATTATACCCCAACCATCTCATCTTCGTACTGCGAGTCTCTCCCCGAACGCTTCCGTCAGGCGTCCTTCTCTGGCTTTGCCCCCGGATCGGCCGCGTCGGACTGCGACCTCGCCTCCGTTGCCTCGGCCTGGGCCTGGTCGGCCGCGAGGCGAGCTTCCTTTGCGCTCTTCTTTGCGATGCGAACTTCCTCGTCCGTCGCCTCGGGGCTCGAGCGATCTCGAAGAGCGGCGGCCTCCTTATCCGCCTTCTCCGCGTCCTTCAGCGCCGCCCGCGCCGATGCCTCGGTCTCATCGGCGTGGTCCGAAGCGGCGGCAATCTCCCCGAGTTTTCCATCTTCCGGCTCGGCGTCCAGATCAAAGTCCTGGACCGCCATCGCGAAAGCAACGACCTGTAGTCCCTGCCCCGCCTCCGCCAGCGGCCGGCCACCGGGCCCGGACGCCTGCCCCCCCCGGAAGATAAAAGGCATGAAAACCAGCGATGCGTTTCCAGAGACCTCGAGCAAGGTTTCGGGGTCCCAGTTATCGACGATCACGGGCTCAGCCTCGATCCGGACGTCGCCCAACATCGTCTGCAGATTGGCTTCCATGTCCCCGGCCGACGTCTTGTTCCCGCGTCGCGGAGCGATGAGACGAATCTCGGCATCCTTCCAGTCGGGCGTGCGCGTCATCAGGTAGGCGAGCAACAGGCACAACCGACCCGTGGCGTCGCGGCGGTACCAGACGTCGATCCGCCGTTGATCGACCGGCGTCGCGTCGAGGGCTTCGATATTCGATGGCTCGGCATCGAGCACGATGAGATTGCACCCCGCCCGCAGCGCGATGCGCAGCTGCTGCGCGTAACTCTTGCGCCGCGCCGTGTCGATATCCATCGCTTCCCCTTCGAGTCGATTCACCAGCACGGTGTTTGCCCGGACTTCGCCGATTCCGTGCGCCCCGAGCAGTACCGGGAGCGCGCTGAGCGTCTCGTAGGTGAACACGATTCTCGCGAAGGCTGCGATCCCCGCCGCCTTGATCTCACTCTGGAGTTCGTCCTCCCCGGACCGCAGCCGATCGGGCCGGGGTAGTTTCTCCTCATCGTCCAGAATGTGCATCACCGTCACGAAACCGCTGCCCCCCTCGATCCAAGACGCGAACCGGAGGATGGCCAGGCGCCTTTCGGGATCTTCCGAGAACGCCACGATCACCGGGCGCCAGTCGCGCGGATGCTCGGGATTGGCCGAGAGTCCGATCAGATTCTCGCGGATATTCTTCAGTCGTGCCGAGCGACTGCTGTCCGCCCACCGGGAGACGCGCACCGTGCGACGTACATACTGCAGAATCGCGAAGAGGATCACTCCCGCGATCGCACCGGTCAGGGGGTCGATGGCCAGCATGACCGCCCCGCAAGCGACGGCTCCGGCCAGGCTCACCAGGGGGTGATGCCACCGAAACGTGGGGCGGAAGGACGGGCTCTGGGCCCGGGCTTCGTAGTAGGTCGCGAAATTCAGCAGTCCATAGGATATGAGAAAGAACATCGAGACCACGGGTGCGATCACGTTCAGGTCTCCAAGCGATACAGTTGCCATGGCGATGATCAGCGAGAGCAGCACGCCACGCCGGGGATTCTCGCTCGAGCCATGCCCGGCCGCGAAAATGTTGAGGAGCGGAAACACGCGGTCGCGGGCCAGAGATTGCAGAATCCGCGGTGCGCCGAGGAATGACGCCAGCGCCGACGAGAGGGTGGCCGCGATCACTCCGGCGTCGATCAGCCACGGCGCCAGAGCCACCCGTCGCATGGCCCCG
>CBDVDJ010000214.1:0-5482 GCA_965372695.1 uncultured bacterium | reverse complement strand
TTGCGTACGCGCGACCGATGTTGCGTCGTCGGGGTTGAGCGAGTGGAACGCGTTCGGTGTCTTGAGGTTGTGCTCCGCGTTCGGCTTGGTGAACCGGCCGGCGGTCGAGAGCGTGACCCCGTGGCGGATGCAGGTGACGACGTCCTGGAGGTCGCGGCGTTCCTGCGTGTGGTAGAGGACTTCGGTGGCCGCCACGGTGAGGATCCCGTACTGCGTGGCGCGGTCGCGCACGCGTTGTTCCTGCGCGCGCTCGTCCGGGCGGCGGTGGCGCGTGAGCATCGCGTAGAGGCGGGAGCCGAACGCCTCGCGCAGCTGCCTGGCGACGAAGAGCGGGTCGGTCCCTCCGGCGATGAGGCTGCGGTCGCCGCCCCACAGCGCGACCAGCCCGCCGGCGCGTCCGCACACCTCGCCCCACGTGACCCGCGACTCGCCCTTTTCGCAGCGCAGCCGTCCCGTGGAGATCAGCCGGCAGAGGTTGGCGTAGCCGGCGGCGTCGGTGGCCAGGAGGACGACCGTCGAGTCGTCTTCGAGCGTAACCTCGGAACCTGTAATGAGGTGGACGCCCAGTTCGAGGGCGCGGACGTGGCCGCGGACCACGCCGTAAACGCCGTCGCGGTCGGTGATGGCGACCGACCGGATCCCCAGACGGGCCGCCTCTTCGACCAGTTCCTCCGGATGGCTCGCCCCTTCGAGAAAGCTGTAATTGCTTTTACACCATAGGGGTACATACGCATCTGCGGGGGAGGAGCGGATCATAGCCAATCTTACCAGACTTTTGTCTGGTAAGCAAGGACGATCTGTGCTACGGTAATAGCAGTTCAAATGCCGGCGGAATCGCCGTCGGCGGGCATGTGATATTACTACTGAACCGCAACAAGTCATGAACGATACACCGGCACACATAGAGGATCGATACCGAGAGATGATTATGGCCCTGTCCGCATCGGAGCGCATGGCTATGGCATCGCGCATGTTCGCCGCTGCCAAGGCCCTCGTGATTGCCGGGATCGAGCGTGATTATCCGGATGCCACGCCGGATGCTATTCGGCGGATATTGGTCACGCGGTTCTACGGCGACGACTATTAGTAGAGTGCGGACGCCGACATTCTGAAAATCCTCCCGACAGAGCGGTCGAATCATCGGCCGCCGTGCGGACCCGTATCTGGTCCATAACAACGGGAGGTAACGCGATGACGTCATTGACGCCGCTGACTGACAAGGAACTGGCGGCCGCCCTCCACGAACTCGCCGCGGGCGAACGCGGGAGCACGCTCGAAATCCTCGTCCACCTCTCCGAATTCGAAAGACGCGACCTGCACCTGCGTCTTGGTTACCCGTCGATGTTCGAGTATTGCACGCGGGGCCTGGGGTACTCGGAGTCGTCGGCCGTCCGGCGTCTGCAGTCGGCGCGCCTGGCGCGGCGGTTCCCCGAAGTCTACCGCGCGATCGAGCGGAAGGATCTGACGGTTGTTACCGCATCGATGCTTTCGCCGGTGATCACGCGCGACAACGTGAACGGACTGATCGCGGCGGCGCGGGGAAAACTGCAGCGCGAGGTGAAGGGGATCGTCGCGGCGCTCCGTCCGGCGACGATGGTGATCCCCGACCGGGTGATACCGTTGTCGGTGCCCGCTCCGGCGCCGGAGGTGTTGTCGATGCTGGCGCCGGATGCCGGCGGTTCCGCGGGGCCAGACCGGCAAGATTCTTACCGCCATAATGGCGGTAAGAATCCTTCCACTTTGGAGGGAGCGGCCGCGGGGCCGGACACGGCGCGAGACGGTTCGGGCCCGGGTTCACCGTCCGGTGGCGCGCATTGGGGAGGCCCGCCCGGTGGCGCGCATTGGGGAGGCTCGTCCGGTGGCGCGCAGTCGGGAGGCCCACCCGGTGGCGCGCATTGGGGAGGCCCACCCGTTGGCGCGCATTCGGCCGACTCGCCCTCCGGAACGCATCCGGTCGGTCCGCCTCCCACGGAGAAACGCTTCAAGTTCGAGTTTGGGGCGGGTAAGGACTTCATGAAGAAGTTCTCGCGCGTGCAGTCGTTGATATCCAACAAGATCCCGGTGCGGATGACATTCGAAGTGTTGTTCGAGTGTCTCATGGACGAGTACCTCGACCGACACGACCCGGAGAAGCGCGCGCAGCGGCGCGAAAACCGGCGCGCGAAAGCGGGTACTTCACGGCCCAGCTCGACGGCCGGGGCTTCACAACCCGGCGAGAGCGCCGGCGAGGCACAGTCTGGAACGACCCCCGGGGCTTCACAGACCGGCTCGACCGCGCGGGCTCCACAACCAGGTACGACCATCGGGGATTCCCGGCCCGAAGCGAATCCGCGGTCGGTTCGGCACATTCCCGCGGCGGTCCGCGACAGCGTTTACACACGCGACAGCGGCCGGTGCACATTCACGGGGCCGAACGGTGTGCGGTGTGAAACAACCCGCAATCTACAGATTGACCATGTGAAACCATTCGCCCTCGGCGGGGGGAATGATGCGTCCAACCTGAGGTTACTATGCGCGAAACACAATCAACTGCAGGCGAAGCGCACCTTCGGCGTTACCCACACGCCGGCGCATCACTGCCGGGAGTAGATCTGGTCAATGGGACCGCGCTAATGCTTGTATGGGGGAGCAGAGGACGCGACGGGGGCTGCGGTATAAAACGCCCGTGCCCCGCCGAACGTGAAGTTTTGTGTTCTTGACGTCCGTGGGGCACGGGTGTCTCTGAAGTAAAGGGCAGGATGGCCGAATCCCGGCTTTCCTACATCTTCGCTTTCTTCATCTCTTCCTGGTTACGCGCGACCCACTTGTGCAGATCGGCGACCACTTCGGGATTGTCGGAGGTGACGATCCACACGTCGCCCGTCGACGTTTCCACGTACTCCTGCTTGGCGCCCATCATCATGCACTTGCCCATGGCAGTGCAGCTGCCGCACAGCTCCATCTCCTCGCCCTTCATGAGCCTCTCGGCCGTGGCGTTCATGTTGCTGTGGGCGGTCCGGTAGGCGGCGAGGTAGTCCGGCGTCACCGTCGTCACGGCGACCAAGCCGTTGGAGAGGTCGTACTGTTCCCAGTTCATGTTGTTCATGAGTGCTTCGTCACTCATCAGGCTCTCGCACATGGCGCAGTCGTGGTCGAACCAGGCCTGGCCGCCGGCCACGGCGACACCTGCGACGACGAGGGCCGCGAATGAGAGCGCGATCAATCTGCGAGTCATGTCATCCTCCTTGGTAGACGAATTGTTGCAACCGTAGTAGCAATGTGTCGCGTCAATGGTAGCAAACCTTTCGCGGATTTTGTGCGCAAAATTAAAAGATAAATACATGCTGTTCTGCGGTGCTACGACGCCAGAGATGACGTGGCTGCGGATGCGGTGGCGGCAGGCGATGAAGGTGGCAGGGATCGCGGCGGTGGCGTATGCCGTGGTGGCGGGCGCAGCGACGGTGCGCGCAGTCGATGGTGGGCGCAGTGGGGCCGGCGGAACGACGGTGCGTGCAGTGGCAGGTGATGAGGCGGCAGGTATCGAGGCAGTGAGTGTTGTGATAGCGGGCGCAGCGATGGTGGGTGTTGTGGTTGTGGGTGCCTGGCGTCTGGTGACGTGACGGCCGGAATCCGGCCCGGCGGGACGTTCCCTTAGAGCGTGTTCCACCACTGGCCGACGACGACATAGACGGCCCACTGCTCGGGTCCGCGCGCGACGTCGATGCCGCCGAAGAGGTTGTAGACGCGGGCGAGCTTGTAGCGGAAACCGCCCCCGACGCTCCAGACCAGCTCGGCGTCGCCGAAGCTCGTGTTGTCGCCGAACGCCTTGCCGATCCCCGCGAAGCCGTCGATCGCCCACCGTCGCGTGATGTTCCAGCGCTCTTCGGTCTCGATGACGGCCGTGTACTTGTCCTGGTAGCGCATCGCGGGGATTCCGCGGAGTTTGACGAACGGCTTCGAGTAGAACGGCGTGCCGCCGTCGCTGTAGCGGTAGTCGAGGCGCAGACCGCAGACCACGGGATTGACCGGCAGCCAGCCCAGTCCGTAGAGGACACCGGTAATGAACTCTTCGTCGCTCCCGAATACCGGTGCGTAAAACATGGTTTGCGTATGGCCGTAGATGCCGCGATTGGTCGTGAAGGTGTAATCGCGGCTGTCATAGTTGGCAAGAGGGCCGAGACCACCGATCCGGAAATCGATCTTGTAGTCGTCGAATTCGGGGATGATGTCCGACAGATTGAACGTCACCGTGTTCTTGAAAAATGAGTAATTCGCGCCGAGAAACCAGTTAGTCTCCTTGAGCCGGAACTCGATACGCTGGACAATGCCGCCGCCCTCGATGTTGAAGTCGAATCCGATTCCGCGGTCGCTCAAGATCGGCGGGTAGTACGTGAGGTTGACCGACATGTATCCGGCAAAACCGAGGTAGCGGATCCGGTCCTTGCGCCAGTGTCCCTTGTAGAATGCCCCGGTGCCCCACGTCTTGTTCTCCGTGTAGAATCCCATCGCGCCATACATGCTCGGCGGCGTCGTGAGCGGCTTGCCGATGTCTTCGCGCGGGCGCTGGATGAACACGACGCCGCCGGACACGCCAAATCCCACCGCCGGTTCCGTGATGATGCTGACGATCGGCATGAAGCCGTAGGCCGAGTCGAGCCACCGGCTCATGTCGAAGGCGCCGTCGGTCGAGTCGCTGAACTGTTCGGAAAAGCCCTCAGCCCTGGCGGGAGACCCGGCGGGATCCAGGGCGACAAGCACGGACGAGACGACGACCAGAAACAGGACGAACGAAGTGTTGAGCGCTGGCTTCATACGGGGGGGAAGATCCTCTGGGTGCTTCGGGCGAATAGTCGACTAACGATTAGTTGATAATTCGACCGACTATAGCATGTTTGATCGCGTTTGACACCCGCGGCACACTGACATAACCTGTACAGGTCGCGAGAGCAAGCCGGTTTCAGGTTCATACCCCGAGAGGCCCCCCGATGGATGATTATCTCCGGACATTGACCGAAAAAGACAACATCATATCCACCGTCAACCGGCTTTTTATCCACACCGATAACTGCGACTGGGAAAACGTCAAGGAGTGCTTCTCCGACGAAGTCATGTTCGACATGACAACGGTGGTGGGCGGTAAGCCCATCATGCTCACCCCCGACGACATCATCAGTTCGTGGGCCGAAGGACTCGATCACCTCGAAGCCATCCACCACCAGGCGGGCAACTATCTCGTCGACGTGGCCGGGAGTGAGGCGGCGGTCTTCTGCTACGGCATCGCGCAGCATTTCCTGCCCAACGACACAGGACTCAACACACGCTCATTTGTGGGGAGCTACGACCTTCATCTCGTCAAGGACGACGAGTCGTGGCGGATCGACAAGTTCAAATTCAACCTCAAATATATAGACGGTAACGCCAACCTCAAAGGCGAATGATAGCCCCGGGCCTCAAAGGCGAATGATAGCCCCGGGCCTCAAAGGCGAATGATAGCCCCGGGCCT
>CBDVDJ010000213.1:0-5485 GCA_965372695.1 uncultured bacterium | reverse complement strand
AAACGTTAGCGGCGTCGGCCCGCGCCGCCGAAAGGGCGACCGACTCGATGAACCCATTCAAACCACTGCCTCGCTGGCTCCCGTTCCTGGCTCTGCTGTTGATGACGGCCGCGTATTACGCGATACCGTGGCGGTCCGCGCCGTGGCTGGCCGCCGTCGGCGGCGTTCCGTTCCTCCTCTGCTACTGCGTGCTCTTCCCGGGATACTCCCTTGTTCGTCGTTTCGGCGATCCGTCATCCGGCGCTATCGAGCGGGTTGCCTGGGCGGCGTTCAGTGGCTTCGCCGTGCTGCTCGCCTGCGCGTTTGTCTGGGCGCTTTCGGGAGTGTCCCTCGCGACCTTTGCCGGGGTGTTGCCGATAGTGACGGTGGCAGTGACCCTCACGACTCGGGGCGGGTTCGCGCGCCGGGGCGACCCGCCGGCGAACCCGCCCCCGGGGGAGACGGCCTCATCTCGCTGGGGCCTCGCCGTGGCCGCGTTGGTGGTGTTGATGGGCCTTCTCGTGCTACTGACGGGCCCTCCCACGGGTTACAGCAGCGACACGATCGACTACGTCGCTTACACCAACGAGGTCGCGAGAACGGGCGACCCCTTTCCCACATCAGAGTTCTACCTCGACGCCGGAGCCAATGGCGCCGACCTGCGCAAGGGGCTTCTCCACTCGCTCTACGGTTACTTCAAATGGTATCTCGGCATCGACACTCTCGTCCTGTTCCGCTGGCTGGGAGCGGCGTTCCTCGCCCTGGTGATGCTCGCCGTATATACGGCGGCAAGGGCGTTTTTTCCGGGGCGGGCCGTGGCCGCGCTGTCGGTGGTGTTCTTTGTGCTCGGCTTCGACGGCGGTCTGGATTCGCCCCTCATCCGGTCGTTCTTCTATCCCGGCCGTTTTGCCGTCGGGTACCTGTTGCTCTTCCTCGTCGTGGCTCTCGATTTTGTCACTCGACCACGCCCGAAAAGCCTCGTCTGGTGCTCGATTTTCGCGTTCGCCGCGGCGGCGGTGCACATCCAGTACGCCGTGCTGATCGGCTTCGTCGCGGGAACGATCCTCCTGTGGAAAACCTGTTTCAACACCAGGTCGTGGCGCGAACACCTGGTGCGCTCTTCTTCGCTGGGACTGGCCGCGTTCATGGGGATGTTGCCCTACGCGGCGTTCCGATACCTCACGGCATTCCAGTCGGGAGGCGCAAGCGACCTGCACAGACAGATCCAGGGCGCCATGTTCGTCAGCGATCGGCTCTTCATCGCCAACCCCCTGACCGCCTGGCAGGGCGCGGGACTTTTCGGGCTGGCGGCGGCGATGGCGGTCATTCCCCTGTGGCCGCGACGGCGGGAGTACCCGGCGCTCGGGTATCTCATCGCGTCGATGCTGACCGTGGTCCTGATACAGTTCAACCCGCTGTTCATGCCCCTGTTTTACAGCGCCATCACGTATCTCGTGTATCGCCTTGGTATCATCTGCCCGTACTACATCCTCGCCGCGTATTTCGTTGTTACCGCGGTGCGCGGCGCCGCAACGGGGTCGCCCCCCTGGGGACCGCTGCGCCGGGTCGTACTCGCCGTGACGGCCATCGCCGTTGTGGCGGGGCTGTCGCCGGCGCTGACGCGCAACGCCTTCTCCCCCGCGACGATCGCGGCCGAACGCGAGACCGGCTATCCGCGATGGAAAGACGGTCTTTCGAAACTGGGCGAGTTACCCGGACGGGCGGTGATCGCCAGCGATCCGGTGACGTCCTACATGATCAGCGCATTCACACCACACTTCGTGGTCTGTACGTTCGACCAGCACGCCCCGCCCAGCGATCTTCTCTCCCGCGAGCGGAGCATCGCGGCGCGGGACATTCTAAGTCCGTTTACATCGTCGTCGGACAAGGGCCACCAGATTGCGAAGCACCGGGTCACCCACGTCGTGGTCAACGAGAACCTGGACGTAACGGACCGGTCGGATTTCTGGACGGTTGGAAAAGAAAGCGCACCACTGGTGAGAGGCCGGCTCGGCTCCCTGAACGACATGTTCATCGAAGAAGGCGCCTTTGGCGGTCTTCGCCTTTACCGCGCGGCGGGAAATGCGCCGCGTCACGTCGCCGCCGTTCAGAACCCGCTCCTGCGCCTCCGGGTTCCGCCGGACGCGGCGAAGGTAGGAGAAACGGCCGGGCTGGCGCGGCTCGAAGCGGCGCGAATCGCCGCACCCGACACGGTTCGAGGCGGGGACGAGATCGAGGTGACGCTCTACTGGTTGCGGCAGGAAGAGCTGCCCCTGGACAAGTACGTCGTCACTATCCGCTTCGATCGAACCGATGTCGAACTGCCGTTCGGGGGAAAGCCGTTTCCGAAGATAGCCCGCAAACTGAAGGAGCGCGTCAACGGTGAGCGTTACCGGTTCCGCCACGACCATCAGATTATGGACGGATTCGTCTCGCCCGACACGTGGCCGCCGGGCGTGTTCGTGGTCGACCGGACGGTGGTCAAGATCCCCGCATACGCGGCGGCCGGCAGATACGAGGTGCGCGCCAGACTGATCACGGGATCGACGGCACCCAATTACCGGATACGCGACTTCCTCTACGACGACGACATTTACCAGGGTGTGGTAATCGGAGAAATTACGACAGGGAGATAACCATGACGCAGAAACCAACTCGTGAACTCGAAACGTTTCCCAACCCGAAACCGGAACGCGACTACACAATCGAATTCGAGTGCCCCGAATTCACCTGTCTCTGTCCCAGGACCGGGCAACCCGACTTCGCTACGATACACGTGCGCTATACCCCCGGCGCACTTTGCATCGAGCTGAAATCGTTCAAGCTGTACCTGTGGGCCTACCGGGACGAGGGAGCGTTTCACGAGGCCGTCATCAACAAGATTCTCGACGACCTCGCCGGAGCCTGCCAGCCGCGCTTCATGGAGGTCTCGGGAGAGTTTTATGTGAGGGGCGGGATCCACACCACCGTAACGGCATCCACGGGAGACGCGTCCGCCGACCGTGTCTGAAGGGCGACGCGCTCCGATGCGCGTCAGTGTTCGCCGTGCACCATCGGAACGAAGCGAACGCTGGTGATACGCCGCTCCGTTACTTTGCCGTCCTTCTTTTCGATGAACAGAAGTTCCTGGACCCCGACACCGACCGGCAGCACCATCCGGCCGCCGTCGGCCAGCTGATCGACGAGTGCCTGCGGTACGGTTTCCGGCGCGGCGGTCACAATGATGGCGTCGAACGGAGCCTCTTCGGGCCACCCCCGGTAGCCATCGCCGATACGAACCTCCACGTTGTCGTACCCCAGCCGTTCGAGCCGCGACGCTGCTTCTATCCCCAGTTCCTCGACGATTTCGATGCTGTAGACCTTTTCGACGAGCCCGGCCAGTACGGCCGCCTGGTACCCGGAACCGGTCCCGATCTCCAGCACACGGTCCGTCTCGTCCAGTTCGAGCACTTCGGTCATCAGCGCCACGATGTAAGGCTGCGAAATAGTCTGACCGCTTCCGATGAACAACGGATGGTCGTCGTACGCCTGGTTGACCGAACTCACCGGAACAAACTCGTGTCGGGGCACCGTCTCCAGCGCGCGAAGCACGCGGGCGTCGCGGACTCCCCGCTTGCGGATCTGGTTTTCGACCATTCTCATTCGTTTGTCTGCCATCGTATCGGTCCTCGTATCGTCTCCCTGTGCCGTGCAGCCCGCCGGAAAGAGACCCGCGAGCAGCAGGGTTGCTGCCCCGAGCATGACCGCTCCTCGCCCGGCGGTCCGGGCCGGCAGTGCCGATCCGTTCGCTACTTGACCTTTCATGGTTCGATTATAATACTTCAAGTACGCCCTGAAGTGCATTATCGACCCCGACGAAACGGCTGATTGGTGAAACCCTCCTATCGACAAGGACTTATGGCATTTTGTTTTTTGCTGGCCCTCGCTCCCGCGTGCGGCACCAACGGTCCCCCCCTGCTCCCGACGAAAGGCCCGTGCCCCGGCGAGTCCGGATTCGGCGCCCGGCTTGCCGGCGCGGAAAACGACGTTGACGTCTGCGTCCCCGACGACAGCGTGATGACCATTTTCACCTTCACCGGCTGGTACGACGTGAGCGTCGTGCATACGGGCGATGACGGAACCGTGTACGAGTTCAACCTGATGTTTCCCCATCACGACAGCTCGCGTAAACTCAATGTCACCGGCAACCTCGCCGACGCCCTCGCCGACGCCAACGGGGCGTGGCTCAAATATATTGAGCATCCCGCGAACGGACCGGCAATCGAATCGGCGGCCGTTTCCGGGGAAACGTTTCATCTGGGATACAGCGACACCGAGGTCGTCGCCGGCCTGCTGGCTGACATCGTGATGGATATGCGTTTTTCCGAATCCGGCGACGCCGCGGGCACGAGGACGTTGTCGGAGGGCTTTTTTTCCATCCTCACCGACGTCCACGAAGACCGCTTAACACGCTAGGATATAACCAGTTACAGCCTCTCCTCCTGGAAACGGATCACTCGCTCTTGAAAGCATTCGGCATTCCTGCTATATTCGGCATGAATCGGGGGAGTGTTCAATGAACGGCAAACGATCCTGGCCTGAGCGGGATGCATTCAATAAAGGGATCTTTATCGCCCTGCCGGAGGAGGAGTGGAGAACCTCGCCGGGAATCGAGCCGCCGATCCTCGTCGCCAAGAAAACTGCTCTGTTCCGTGACGGCGATGCGGCCACCCACGTCTACGTCGTCGGAGGAGGGCTGGTCAAGTCCTTCAAGAAACCCGCCAGCAATCGTATCCAGATCGTCAACATCCTCGGGCCCGGTGACATCGTCGGGGCGGAGGCGATGACTTGCACCCATTACTGCGAGTCCGCCACCACACTTTCACGTTCGCTCCTGTTCAAATGTGACAAGGACCGATTCCTCGAGTTCGTGAGTTCGAAGCCATCCCTTTCGGTCGCCCTGATCGAACTGCTCAACCGCGAGAACGCGGCGTTGCAAACGCTTCTCTGTGACCTGGGCACGAAGAAAGCTCTTCCCCGAGTCGCCTCGTGCCTGTTGCTCTTCATGGACAAGCAGGTCAAACCGGGAGAGAAACACCCCTTCAACCTGCCGATCAGCCGGCAGGAGATGGGCGCGTTCCTCGGGTTGTCGCCGGAAACAGTGAGCCGGCAGTTGAAGGATTTGACCTCTTCGCGGGTGATCCGGCTGGACCACCGCAGGTTGACGGTTCTCGACCTCACTCACCTCAAATCCATCGCTCAGATATAACCTCAATACGTCAAAAAATGACGGCTATGTCGACGGATCGTGTTCGACGTAACTTGCCATAGCTGTTAGCCCGCCTCAATTCTACAAACAAAGAACCGCTCTTGTATCGCCGGTTCGTCAAACATAAAGCCGATCTTGTATCACCGGTCGGTGCTTCGCGAAACTTGTCATTGCTGTTAACCCGCCTCAATTATTTAAAACACGACCGCTATATCGACGGGTCGTGTTCGGCGTGTTTTTCCATTGCTGTTAACCCGC
>CBDVDJ010000212.1:0-5515 GCA_965372695.1 uncultured bacterium | reverse complement strand
CGGAAATTCTCGAATCCAACGGGTCGAGTTCCATGGCGTCGGTATGCGGGGGGTCGCTGGCGTTGATGGACGCCGGTGTCCCGGTGAAAAAGGCCGTCGCCGGCATCGCCATGGGGCTCGTCGTCGAGGGCGACAAGATCGCGATTCTCAGCGATATCCTCGGCGCCGAAGACCACCTGGGCGACATGGACTTCAAGGTGACGGGAACCGCCGACGGGGTTACGGCATTTCAGATGGACACGAAGATTGCCGGGATCTCGGAAGAAGTGATGATGAATGCGCTCAACCAGGCCCGGGAGGGAAGGCTGCACATTCTCGGCATCATGAACGAAGCGATCCAGACGGCGCGCGATGACATCTCGCCGTACGCACCCAAGATCACCCAGCTCAAGATCCCCGTCGACAAGATCCGCGACATCATCGGTCCCGGCGGCAAGATCATTCGAGGCATCCAGGACGAAACCGGCGCCGAGATCGAGGTCGAGGACGACGGTACCGTCAGGGTGTTCGCCGTTAATTCCGAGTCGGCAGACGCCGCCGTCGAGCGAGTCAAGCAGCTCACGGCGGAGCCGGAAATCGGAGCCACATACGAGGGCCCGGTCAAGAGCATCCTCGCGTTCGGCGCTTTCATCGAGATCATGCCGGGTCGCGACGGTTTGCTGCACATTTCCGAGATCACGCACCACCGTCTGGAAAAAGTCGAGGACGAGCTGGCCGTGGGCGACATCGTCAAGGTCAAGGTCCTGGAGATCAACGACGGCAAGGTCCGGCTCAGCCGCCGGGCACTGCTCGATCCCCCGGCGGAAGGCGAAGGCGACGACCGTGGCGGTGACAGAGGCCGAGGCGGCGACCGCGGCGGTGGCCGTGGCGGCGGCGGCGGCGGTGGAGGAAAACCGCGTCGACGTTAGTCGATTTCGACAAGGACAAGGGGCGGTCGGCGAATCCCCGGGCCTTCGGTTGTTATGCAGCCGCGCAGGTCGGCGGGGGGAGACTCGCTGACCGCCCTTCTCAACTTTACGGATAATATGACCCCGATCACACCGCTACCACCGGTTCGAAAGCACGTGCTGGATAACGGCCTGACCGTTCTCCACCAGCGCAACCCCGTGTCACGTGCCTTCTGTCTCGGCGTCTGGACACGGACGGGTTCCCGGGACGAACGCAAGGGCGAAGAGGGCCTGTGCCACTTCCTCGAACACATGCTGTTCAAGGGCACCTCGAAACGAACCGCATACCAGTTGTCCCAGGAGATCGAGAAAATCGGCGGTTCGCTCGACGCGTTCACGACCAAGGAAACCATGTGCGTCTACGCCCAGGTGCTGCAGGATCATCGCGCCGTTGCGTTCGACCTGATCGGCGATATGCTGTCCGGGTCCCTGTTCACAGACGAGCATATCAGTACCGAGCGGAACGTCGTGCTGCAGGAAATCAGCGATGTGATGGACGCCCCCGACGACCTCATCCACGATTTGTTCGCGGACACGGTGTTTCCCGATCACCCGGTCGGCCGGCCGATCCTCGGTTTCCCGGAGTCGGTGTCGTCTTTCGGCCGCGCCGATCTCGGGCGGTTCGGGCGACGCGTCCTGAGGGCGCCCAACGTCGTGGTGTCGGTCTACGGCAACATGCCGACGCGGGAGCTCCTCGACTTGTGCCGGCGGCTGTTCGATTTTCCGGTCGGGGCGGCCCGGCGAAATCGCCTGCGCCTGAGGGCCTTTTCTCCGCAGCGGCGGTCGGTGCGGCGGAAACTCCACCAGCAGCATGTCTGTATCGGCAATCGGACGTTTTCCTACCTCGAAGAAAAGCGATTTCCGCTGATGGTGCTTACCACGCTGGCCGGCGGCGGGATGAGTTCGCGGCTCTTCCAGCGTATCCGCGAGCAAATGGGGCTGGCCTACAGCGTCTTCACATACTCCGACCACTTGCGTGACACGGGTTTGATGGCGACGTACATGGCCGTCCACCCGCGCAACGCCGCGCGCGCGATCGACGCGGTCGTGCACGAGTACAGACGCATCCGCGACGGCGAGGTCACTCAGTCCGAGCTGGACGACACGCTGGAACAGATGAAGGGCAGGATACTGCTCGGACTGGAAACGTCTACGGCCCGCATGATGCGGATGTCACGCAGCGAGATGAACTACGGCCGGCAGGTCAGCGAAAAAGAACTCATCCGCCGAATCAACAAGGTAACGCTGGACGACATCCACGATGTGGCCTCCCGCGCGCTGGACAGCGGCGACCTCACCGTCGTCAGCCTCGGTCCGTCGTCCGCGGGTATCAAGGCCGGCCTCCGGGCGGCAAAGCCCGCCCTTTGATATTCGTCCGGTCCCGGGAGGTCGTGCTTGCCCGCCCTCGTTATCATCATCTTCATTGTTTTCGCCGCCGTCTACCTCGTCTGGCGCGCCCGCTTCGGCTACCCGACGGGTTCCCGGCCGGGCGTGCTCTGCTTTCACAAGATATCCGAAAAATTCTGCTGGGAAGGGACGTGGACGACCCCGAGCCGTTTCTTTGCCTATATCGACCGGCTCCGGGGACTCGGGTACCGGTTCGTCGGCATGGACGAATACCTCGCGGGCGGTTCATCCGGCGGCGGCGTTGGACGGGAAGTGCTGCTCACGTTCGACGACGGCTACGAAGAGCTGTATCACGTGGTGTTGCCCGGTCTCGAAGAGCGCGGAGTGCCATTCCACGTGTTTCTCGTGACGGATTATGTCGGCTGCGATAACTCCTGGGATCTGTCGCTGGGCCGGCGGCCGTTTCGACACCTCGACTGGCCTCCAATCGAAGAAATGGCGGGGCGGGGAGTGACGTTCGGGTCGCACGGCGCTTCGCACAAAGACCTCACGCGCTTGTCGGACATGGAAGTGCGCTCGGAACTCGAGCGCTCGAAGACGGCGATCGAGGACCGGTTGGGCGCCGTGGTGCGGACGGTCTCGTACCCGTTCGGACGGTACGATCTCAGGGTTACCCGGGCGGCGCGGGAAGCCGGATACGAAGCCGGGTTCTCCCTCTATCCATCCCATTCCAACTCCACGTTCGACCCGTACGCGATCCGCCGCAACGGCGTGTATATCATCGACCCCGTAGGCCTGGTCGAGACAAAGCTCGAACCGGGTCCGCTCTACTGGCTGGAGGAGATGAAGTGCCGCGCGATCAACGCGGTCTCGATGTTGACGCCGCTTCTCAAGCGCCGGTCTGGTGCCGGGCCGACGCCGCCGGCCCCGGGTAGTTGATCCCGAACCGGGCGCGGTAGTACAACCGCGCCGCCACCACCAGCGGAAGCAGCAGAAGAAGATACACGGGCCACGCGATGACGGCGGGGATGGTGATCAGAACCGTCGCCCACTGGACGGCATTCGAGCTGGCCGCGTCGCCCTCCGAGCGCCGCGCGCGCACGGCGGCGTGGACGAAGACGGCCGTCGATACCGCGAGAATCATGGGCGCGAGCCTGTCTCCAAACCTCGCCAGGGAGACGGCCAGGGCGGGCACGAGGCCGGCCGCTGCGAGAACCCACGCGAGGACGGCGGATGGCGCCGCACCGATCACCACACTGGTCGTGATCTTCCCGGATCTTTTGTCGCCCTCTACATCCATGATGGTCGTGTGCAGAAACGTCGCGCCGACGAGGAACACGTAGGGGAGAGCGAGCAGCGAAGCGTCCGCCGCCGAGGGATGCCACGCGGCGAATCCGGCCACGTAGGCGACGCCGCCATAACCGATCGCGTTGGCGAGAAGGTCGGCGAACGGGCGGGCAACGAGGCGAAGCGGCGGCAGCGAATAGGCGAGCGACAGGACAACCGCGATCAAGAGGGGCAGGCGCTGGGCGTCGTCGACGAGCCGGAAGAAGTACGAAGCGATCATAAAGGTAACGAGCGCCATGAGCGCGACGGTGCGCACGGAGAAGATCCCGCGCGTGAGGAAGTGCCCCTTGTCGTTGATCCGGTCCGACTCCTGGTCGAAGACCTGGTTGAGGAGGTAAGCGGTGATGAGGATGGCGGTCAGGCAGCCGAGACCGTAGTAGAACGAGTCGGGCGCGTCCGGGACGAGGACCGCAGGACGAGACTCGACGCCGGACATCCGCCGCCCGGCCGCGGCGCCGAGGAGGTAGAAGCTCCAGGCGGGCACGAGTATCAACGGCCGCATGACGAACACGTAGTCGCCTAGTCTTATCAAAAACCGCTTCATGCCACTCCTCGTCTGTACTCGTTTCGGGACATCGGGCCAACTGACGAGGGTTGAGAGGACCGTTTGTCGGCGAGCAATAGTGCGAGGGTCAATCCGCGAGCCGACAACCGAGACGACCGTACGAGTGGACGGCTCCTACGTGCTTTGTCAGTCGAAGGGAGTCGTGTCCGTGAAACCCTCGTCAGTTGGCCCGATCAGCTCGAATGTCGAGGGACCGTCGCCTCATCTATAAAATAAGAGAAAGACTAGAGCAGAGTATAAGTCGTGCGTGCGGGCGTCAACTGGTAACGGAACGAGAACAGCTTCGTCATCTTCATCAGTCGTGGCGAAGCCAGCCCCGCGTCCCAGAGGACATCCAGCGAAGCCGGGTAACCGCCGTGCTGGGCGCGGTAGGCTTCGATCACCCAGCGCAGGTTTTCTTCCGCCTGGTTGCGGGCGATCGAATTCGATTCGATCGATTCCATCACCGCCGTGCGGTGAGTCTCGAAGTTCTTGACGAATCCGTGCAATCCAAAAAACAGCGTTGCGCCGAAAAACGCCAACACCGCGAGGAACGGAACCGGGTTCCGGCGATCGGCCGCCTTGCGGGCCTGCTTTTTTTCTTCGGCGTGGTCCGCCGATGACGGCTGTTCTTCTTCGGTTGTGATGAATTCTTTGTCCGAGAGCAACTTCAACGATTCGTAAACTTCGAACAACGGCATCTTTGCACAGGCGATCAGGTCGCGGAGCATCATGTTGTCGTCCAGAACGGAGAGGAGCATATTCTCGTTCGTCGAGAGCTCGGTCTCGTCGTCCTTTGTCTTGTCGGTGCGGTTGATGAGGATCCGGTCGCTGGGGAACAATTCGAGCATCTGCGGGAATTCGTCGATCCGGCGCATGCTCTCCATCAACATTCCCTCGATACTGAATTCGTCCGCGTACCTGATCCCTTCGACCACGTCGAAGTTCGAGATGAATTTGTACGAGCATTGGTCCCATGTCAGGATTTCGTGGAGTGTTTCCTGGATCTGCTTCATGAAGTGCCCGCGCACCTCTTCTTTCGACATGAATCCTTCGGAACTCAGGATGTCGAGGAGGTCGAGTTTCGACTGCGAACTGATCTGCGTGATCTTGATCAGTTCCTCGCGCGTCAGTACGGCGTACCGTGTGAGGTATTCCTTGAACGGATCCTTCGCCTTGCGCCGGCGGTCACGCGTCGAGATGATCATGCCCTCTCGGAAGAATACGACCGCGTTGCTGTCCTCGTTCGAAACGGTCAGCATCCCCGTCTTCTTCTGGACGGCGATCAACTGCAGGATTTCGGAGATTCCGAATGCCGAAAGGTTGCCTT
>CBDVDJ010000211.1:0-5526 GCA_965372695.1 uncultured bacterium | reverse complement strand
ACCTCCCCGTCCGGTACGCCGAGATGGGCACCGTGTACCGCTACGAGCTTTCCGGAGCCCTCCACGGCCTGTTGCGGGTGCGGGGGTTTACCCAGGACGATGCCCATATTTTCTGTACCCCCGACCAGCTGCCCGTAGAGATCGATTCGACAGTCGATTTTGCTCTCGACGTACTGCAGAAGTTCGGATTCGAGGACTTCGACATCGAATTGAGTGTTCGCGATCCCGAGAACACGGAGAAGTACGCGGGTTTGGACGAGGAGTGGGAGATGGCCGAGACCGCGCTCGTCGAGTCGCTCGACAGGAAAGGCCTGAAGTACAAGCGCATGGACGGCGAGGCGGTGTTCTACGGCCCCAAGATCGACATCAAGGTGATCGACGCCATCGGCCGTAAATGGCAGTTGAGCACCATCCAGTTCGACTTCAACCTGGCACGCCGGTTCGACATCACCTACGTGGCCAGCGACGGCGAGCGCAAACTGGTTTTCATGGTTCACAGGGCGCTCCTCGGATCGCTGGAGCGGTTCATGGGGATCCTGACCGAACACTATGCGGGGGCGTTCCCGCTCTGGCTCGCGCCGGTGCAGTGCCGGGTCCTCCCGGTCATCGGCGATGCGCTCGAGTACGCCCGCGAGGTCGAAGCCCGGCTTGCCGGCGCCGGAATCCGGGTCGATATCGACGCCCGCGACGAGAAAATCGGCTACAAGATCCGGGAGGCGGAGCTCCAGAAGATCCCGTACATGCTCGTCGTCGGCATGCGGGAGGCCGAGTCCGGGGCGGTGGCGGTGAGGGCCCATTCGAAGGGAGACCTCGGGAGCCGGCAGCTGGACGATTTCGTCAAAGAAGTGGTTGACGAAGCGGCCAGTAATTAATACTATACGAGCAACTTACCGAACGGGGCCGGAAACGGCTGCCGCCGGGTTTGAAAAACAAGGCAAGAAGGGCCACGGCCCTCACCAGCCGTCACATGATCGGCTAGGTTTCTGGGAGCGACGCGATTTGACGCCACGCCTCGAAGGCGGGCCCAGAACGCGTATAACGGATGCCTGGCGTCCGTTTTTTTATTTTGGGATGGCTCAAAACACCGGGAGGAAAAGATCGCTGCTAAATATAGTAGACAGCCTCGGATACGCGTAAACCGCATGATACGTATTCCCGAGGTGAGGGTGATTGATGCGGAGGGCGAGCAGGCAGGAGTCATGGCGACGGACAGAGCCCTCGCTATCGCCGAAGACCTGGGGCTGGACCTGGTTGAAGTCTCGCCCACGGCCAAACCGCCAGTCTGCCGGATCATGGATTTCGGCAAATTCAAGTACGAGCAGAAAAAGCGGCAGAAGGAGACGAGAAAGAAGCAGCACACCATCCAGGTCAAAGAGGTGAAGTTTCGCCCCAAGACCGAAGAGCACGACTACCAGTTCAAGAAACGCCATGCGGAGGAGTTTCTCGAAAAAGGCTACAAGCTGAAAGTTACGATGATGTTCCGCGGACGGGAAATGGACCACAGGGAACTCGGGATGCGGATGCTCCAGAGGCTCGAAGTCGATCTCGCGGAAGCCGGAACGGTTGAGCGGGCCGCGAAGTTCGAAGGCCGGTTAATCGTGATGTACATGGCTCCGGCCGTGGGCAAGGTCAAACCGAAATCGAAGCAGAAGGCGCCAAAACCGAAAACGGAAGAGGCGGCGGCGCCGAAGCCGGCGGAACCGGAAAAGACTGCAGAGCCGGAAATGACGGAAAGCACAGAAACTCCAACCGCGCAGACGCAACCAGCAGAGGAAGGAAACGATGCCGAAACTGAAGACAAATAGAGGGGCTCGTAAGCGCTTCAGGGTGACCGGTACCGGCAAGGTGAAACGGAGCCATGCGTTTATGAACCACATCATGACCAAGAAGACGACGAAGCGGAAACGCAACCTCCGCAAGTCCGTTGTGGTCGACGCGGCAGACGCGCGGCGCGTGCACCGCATGCTTGGCCGATAGGCCGCGGGCGCGTCGCAACTGTATCGAATTCATCATAAGAACGATTCTCAAGGAGGAAGCTCATGCCGCGTACCAAAAATACGGTCGCAGCCAGGGCCAAGCGGAAGAAAATACTCAAAGCGGCCAAAGGATACCGCGGTGGACGCGGTGTTCTTTACCGGACGGCGCGCGAAACCGTCGAGCGGGCCCTCGTGTTCGCTTATCGCGATCGTCGCACGAAGAAACGTGACTTTCGCAAGCTCTGGATCGCGCGAATCAATGCGGCCGCAAGGTTGAACGGCTTGTCCTACAGCAGGTTCATCAGCGGCCTCAAAAAGGCGGACGTCGACATCAACCGCAAGATGCTGGCCGAACTGGCCGTCAACGACGCCGATAGTTTCACGCAGCTCGCCGAGGTCGCGAAGACGGCCAACGACGCCGTGTAACGCCCCTATGGACACGGACCAGCTGGAGCAAAGTCTGCGCGAGGACGTCGAGAACTGCGAATCCCTCGATGATCTGGAATCCGTGCGCGTGAAATATCTTGGTCGCAAGGGGGCGCTTACGGCGCTCCTGCGGGGTATCAAGGACGCGCCGCCCGAAGATCGTCCACGCCTGGGATCGGAGAGTAACCGGCTCAAGCAGTTGTGCGAGTCGCTCGTCGAGCAGCGAAAAGTGGCGCTCGGTGGCGACGGCCCGGGCGACCTCTACGTAGCACCGATAGACGGAACGCTGCCCGCCACGAACGGCTTGACCGGCCACCGGCACGTCCTCAACCGGACATTTCGCGAAATGACGGACATCCTGCACGGCATGGGTTACAGCCCGGCCACGGGCCCTGACGTCGAGCTGGAGTACTACAACTTCCAGGCACTCAATTTCCCCGACGAACACCCGTCGCGGGACCTGCAGGACACGTTTTACATTACCGATGATATCCTCCTGCGAACGCACACCTCGCCGGTCCAGGTCCGTTTCATGGAGAATGCGAAGCCGCCGTTCAAGGTCTACTCAGCCGGCCGCGTTTACCGCAACGAGGCCATCGACCAGTCCCACGCGGCCGAATTTCACCAGATCGAGGGACTGTACGTCGACACCGACATTTCGATGGGGGACCTTCGGAACGACCTCGCCGTGTTCGTGCAGGAGCTGTTCGGGCCCAAAACAGAGATCCGCTTCAAACCGCATTTTTTCCCGTTCACAGAGCCCAGCGTCGACGTCGACATGACATGCTTCGGTTGTCGTGGCGGCGGCTGCTCGATTTGCGGCCAGACCGGTTGGATCGAGATTCTCGGAGCCGGGATGGTCCACCCCAACGTCTTTCGCGCCGTGGGGTACGACCCCGACCAGTATTCGGGCTTCGCGTTCGGCATCGGTGTCGACCGCGTCTCCATGATCAAGAACGGAATCAGCGACATTCGTCTGTTTCAGGGTAACGACCTTCGATTCCTTTTTCAGTTTTAAGATTCACACGGAGAATTCGCATGCTCATCAGCCTGTCGTGGCTCAGGAAGTACGTGGATATACCCACCGACACGAAAACGTTCGTCGATGAACTCACAATGCTCGGTCTGAACGTCGAACACGTCACGTCCACGGGATTCCACAATGACGACGTTGTCGTCGGCCGCGTACTGGAGGCCGGGCGTCACCCCGATGCCGACCGCCTGAGCGTCTGCCGCGTCGATGTCGGCGCCGGCGATCCGCTCGATATCGTGTGCGGCGCACCCAACGTGGCGGCGGGGCAGATCGTTCTGGTGGCGCTCAACGGGGCAAAGCTGCCCAATGGAATGAAAATCAAAAAGAGCAAGATCCGCGGGGTGGTATCGAACGGGATGATCTGTTCCGAGATCGAGCTCGAACTGGGCGAAGACGCCGCCGGCATTATCGTGCTCGACGGCGAGCCCGCACCGGGCACGAAAGCGTTCGAGGTGCTGGGCGGCGGCGACACGGTCATCGACATCGAAGTGACTCCGAACCGCCCCGACCAGTTGTGTCACCTCGGGGTGGCACGCGAGGTCGCCGCCCTCTACTCGACGGAGATTCGCTACCCGTACCGCAAAATCGGAAGCGAGGCCGGCCCGATGGCCGGTTCCGGTTCGCTGAAAATCGACATCGACGACCCTGCCGACTGCCACCGTTACACCGGACGCGTTATGCGCGGTGTCAAAGTGGGGCCTTCGCCGTCGTGGTTGTGTTCGGCACTCGAGGGCCTGGGCCAGAACACCATCAACAACGTGGTCGACATCGCCAACTACGTCATGCTGGAAACGGGGCAGCCGCTCCACGCCTTTGATATCGGCAAGTTGGGAGGGACGGAGATCGGCGTCCGGCGTGCCCGCAAAGGCGAAAAGCTCGTTGCCCTCGACGCGAAGGAGTATACACTCGCAGAAGGATATCTCCTCATCACCGAGCGCGACCGCCCCGTCGCTGTTGCCGGCGTGATCGGCGGGCTCGACACGGCCGTCACCGGCGAAACGACCGATATTCTCATCGAGTCGGCGGCGTTTGCCGCGCGCGTCGTCCGGGAAACACGCAAGGGAATGAGCATCAACACGGAAGCATCCTACCGTTTCGAGCGGGGGAGTGACCGCAACGCGTGTCTGTCGGCGTCCGACCGCATGTGCGAGCTGGTACTCGAACTCGCCGGCGGGGAAGTGGGAGAATTCGTGGATGAGTATCCGGCCCCCTGGGAAGAACGGAAGGTCGGGATCCGTCCGTCGAACAGCGCGAGAATCCTTGGCGTGAGACTCGAAGCGGACGAAATACGCGGTTATCTCGACCGGCTGCACTTCGAAACGGTCGAGGCGACGCCCGAGCGGGTGACGGTCGCGGTGCCATCGTGGCGCGCGGACATCGTTGAAGAAACAGATCTCATAGAAGAGGTCGCGCGCCTGCACGGCTACAACCGTATCGGCAAGGGATGGCGCTTTCGTACGACCACGTACGGGAAGCTCGATCCGTTTGACCTGTTCAGGAACAGTGTCGCCGACCACCTCGCCGCCAGGCGGTTCACCGAAACGCTGACCAGCTCGTTCACCGACGGCACCGAGGTCGACCTTATGGGGTGGTCCGACACCGACCCGCGCAGAAGGTTGATCGCGATCAAGAACCCCCTCACGTCCAATCAGAAGTACCTTCGCACGAGCGCGCTCCCGGCGGTGCTCGATCTTATCCGCCGGAATATCGACCACGGGGTCAAGAATATCGCCGTGTTCACCATCGGGGAGGTCTTCATTCCGGAGGCCGAAGAGACGGGGGGCAGTGGGTCCTCGGGCCTTCCGGACGAACGCACCATGATGGTTATCGCGCGTACGCGACCACCGGGAAAAGACTTCTGGAATCAGTTGAAGGGATCGACAGATCTCTTTGATATCAAAGAAGAAATAGAAGTGCTGGCTGCCGCGCAAAAGGTTGACATTGGCGGCCGGCTCACCTATGATTTCGATAGAACCTCGGGACGATTTCAATACCGTGAACGCAAAAACACGGTTGTGGAGGGCGGGATCGTACCGGCGCCGCTGGCGCTCAGATATGGCCTGGAACAGCCGGTATGGTACGCTATCGTCG
>CBDVDJ010000210.1:0-5578 GCA_965372695.1 uncultured bacterium | reverse complement strand
GACCAAGATAGTATTCGTCATGTCGGCGGTGATCGCGATCGTGCTCTTCGCCGTGTCGAGACCGTTGATCGTGGGGATCTTCGGAGACGAGTTCGAAGGGGCGGTCGGCGCACTCCGGTGGCTGCTTCCGGGCGTCGTCGCGCTGGCCGTGGCGCGCGGTGTCTCCATCGACCTCGCGGCTCGCGGCCGGGTCGACCTCAACCTCTACGTGGCCATTACGGTGCTCGCCGTCAACGTCGGGTCCAGCGTACTGCTCATACCCCGGTTCGGTATCAACGGCGCTGCGATCGCCACCACGTCATCGTACGTGCTCCACCTGATCATCAAATTCGTCATGTACCAGCGAATATCGGGTAACAAGTGGTTCGATCTTGTCGTGTGGCGCCGGGCCGACTACGATGTTCTCGTGCAGAAATTCGAGTCGCTGAGAGGTAACAAGAAGTGAAAAGCGTAACCAACGCGCACGTCCTGTTTGTGCCCTCGTGGTATGGTACGAAGGAGAATCCCGTGCACGGGAGTTTCTTCCGCGACCAGGCTCTCGCCGTCAGCCGGCAGGGTGTAAAGACCGGCGTGGTGTTCCCGGAACTCCGTACCCTCGAGGGCGTGCGACCGCTCGACTGGCCGGCGCGGCGCTTCCAGGTGACGGAAAAAGACGACGACGGAGTCACCACGATGCGGTCCGTCGGCTGGCGGATACCGAGGGCGAAAAAACTGACACGCGAACTGTGGTGCAACCAGGTACAGAGGCTGGTCAAGCAGTATGTGCGCCGGCACGGCGTGCCCGATCTGATACACGCACACTGCGTTCACGACGCGGGTGTCGCGGCGCTGGAGGCGAAGCAGAACTGGAGTTTTCCCTACGTCGTGACCGAACATTTTTCCGGATACGACCGCGACCTGCTTGCCGACAAACGGCTTCTGCAGGCTCGCGACGTGTTCATGGAGGCCGATCGGATCGTGGCCGTCAGCCGTAAGCTGGCCGGGGACATCAAACCCTATGTCGGCAAGCGTGACATCCACGTGATCCCCAACCTGGTCGATACCGCTTTTTTCACCCCTCCGGGCGAGCCGCGGCGGGCCGACCCGTTCCGGTTCCTGTTCGTCGGGTTTCTCACCCGGAACAAACGCGTGGACGATCTGCTGCGGGCCTTTACCGCGGCTTTCGGCCCGGACGACGATGTCCGGCTCGAAATCGTCGGAGACGGAGAACAACGCGCCGAGCTGGAGTCGCTGACCGCTCAACTGGGCGTGGGACGGCGGGTCGAGTTCAGCGGCATGATGTCTCGCGACGGAGTACGCACCGCCATGCACCGCTCCCACGCGATGGTCTCGGCCAGCCAGGTGGAGACGTTCGGCGTGATTCTGATCGAAGCGATGGCGACCGGGTTACCCGTCATCGTCACGAGGTGCGGCGGGCCCGAGGAGTTTGTGACCGATGACGTCGGGCGGCTCGTTCCACTGGAGGACTCACCTGCGCTGCAAGCCGCGATGTCGGGTGTGGTGGCAAATTACGGCCGCTGGCAGAGTGCAGCGCCCGCGATCAGCGCCTACGCGGACGAAAACTTCAGCGAGCGGGTGGTAGGGGCCAGATTGATCGAAACGTACAATTCGGTGATTCAACAGGCTTGAAACAGTCCATAACGCAGGTGGTATTGCCATGGCGAAGCCGGATCCGTCAGAATACAATCCCTTTTTCGAACGGTATATTGGAGAAGCGTCCGACGGGGACATACTCGAGATTCTGACCTCTCAACGCGAAGCGTTCGTCGACTTCCTCGATTCCATCGGCGAAGAGCGGGTGTCTCTGCGGTATGCCTCGGGGAAGTGGAGTATCAAACAGGTGGTCGGTCACGTCGTCGACACCGAGCGTATTTTCGGCGCGCGGGCGCTGGCCATCGTGCGGGGTGAACGGGCGCCCCTGCCGCCGTTCGAACAGGACGATTATGTCGAGGAGGCGAACTTCGATGACCGGACACTGGCCAGCCTGACCGCGGAGTTTGACAGCCTGCGCCGGTCACACCTGGCGCTGTTCGGCTCGTTCGACGACCGATTGTGGCTGCGAAAGGGTATGGCCGGTGGCAACGAGGTGTCCGTCAGGGCGATCGCGTGGATTCTGGCGGGACACCTGATTCACCACGAGGGCGTGGTTCGGGATCTCTACCTCTAGACCCGGAATAAACGGGGCGGGAGTCCCGGCGAGCTTTGTCGTTGCCGTTAGAGCGGCATTTGGGTAAGGTGTAAGCGTATGCTTGACTTCATTAAAAAGGTTTTTTCAACCCCGGAACAGCCGGGGAAAAGCGCGGAGCCCGGGAGTTCGGGGGAGGAAGACCTGCGTGTGGCGACGTGTGCGTTGTTCCTGGAGATCGCGAATATCGACGACGAATTCAGCGACGAGGAACGCCAGAGTATCCTGTCGATTCTCCAGCGCGAATACGGCCTGTCCGGAGAACACGCTCTGGAACTCGCGCAGCGCGCGATGGCGGAACTGGAGAACAGCATCGACACGTGGCAGTTCACGAACCTTATCAACGACAATTTTACGGATTCGGAAAAGATGCGGGTCGTTGAGCTTCTGTGGCAGGTGGTTTACGCCGACGGCAAGCTGGACGAACACGAGGACTATCTCGTGCACAAGGTCGCATCGCTTTTGAGGCTGACACACAAACAATTGATTGCCGCGAAACTCAAGGTGATTCACGGCGATTGAGTTCATCGAGGGGGACGACAATGGTCAAGCTCACTTATCACGGTCACTCGTGCTGGGAGTTGGCAAGCGCCTCGCACAGGGTCATAATCGATCCGTTCCTGACGGGTAACCCCCTGGCGGATGTCAAGCCGGAAGACTTCGAGAAGATGGATGCCATCATCGTCACCCACGGTCATGGTGACCACCTCGGAGACGTTCCTGCTATTGCCAACAGGACGGGCGCCATCGTTGTATCGAATTTCGAGATCGCCAACTATTTCGAGGCGCAAGGCTGGGGAGCGCACGGCCTCCACATCGGCGGCGGTTACGATTTTCCTTTCGGACGGGTCAAGCTCACCATCGCCCACCACGGATCGTCCGGTCCCAACGGCGAATACCTGGGAAATCCGGCGGGTGTGGTGCTGACCATGGACGGCACCAGGGTCTACCACGCGGGTGACACGGGCCTCTTTCTCGATATGAAATTGATCGCCGAGATGAACGGGCCGCTCGCCGCGGCGCTTCTGCCTATCGGCGACAACTTCACCATGGGGATCGACGACGCGGTCAAGGCGGCCGAGTTCCTGGACGCCGGGATCACGATCCCGATGCACTACAATACTTTCCCGGTAATCGAGGTCGACCCCGGAGAATTCGTCCGCAAAGTCGAAGCGTCGGGGAGAAATGCGGCGGTGGTAGCGCCCGGCGAAACCCTGGACGTCACCTGACCGGCGCGGTCCGGGCGCGCCGGTCAATAGCCAATTCTGTTTGATCCTACCCGCCCGAAACTCTAATATCAGGGCACTCGGACAAATATCGACACCTTGATCCAATTATATTCCGGAGGAATCATGGGACAGACCATTATCGAAAAGATCGCCACCCGCTATGCGGTGGGGTTGGCGGAGGGAGAAAAAGTACATTCGGGGGACTACATTACGATTCGGCCCAAACACGTAATGACCCACGACAACACGGGCGCCGTCATACCGAAATTCCGGTCGATAGGAGCGAAGCAAATGGCGAATCCACGCCAGCCGGTGTTTGCTATCGACCATGATATACAAAACAAATCGGACGAGAATCTGGCGAAGTACAGCCGGATCGAGGCATTCGCGCGCGAGAACGACGTCGATTTCTACCCTGCCGGAACGGGAATCAGCCACCAGGTGATGATCGAGCAGGGGTACGTCACGCCGGGCTGCATGGCGGTGGCCAGCGATTCGCACTCCAATATCTACGGGGCGATGGCTGCGCTGGGAACACCGGTGGTACGTACGGACGCCGCGGCGATCTGGGCGACCGGTGAAACGTGGTGGCAGGTGCCTCCGGTAGCGCGGGTCGAATTGACGGGCGCGCCGCGTTCCGGAGTTGTCGGCAAGGATGTGATCATTGCGTTGTGCGGCGAGTTCAACAACGACGAGGTTCTCAATCACGTGGTTGAATTTGTGGGCGACGGCGTGGCCAGCCTGTCGATGGACGACCGGATGAGCGTGGCCAACATGACGACCGAGTGGGGAGCGCTGGCAGGCGTGTTTCCGTTCGACGAGGTGCTGCGCGAGTACCTGTACGGCCGCGTGGAATCCCTCGAAAAAGCCGGATCCGCCCGGTATACCCGCGCGGACGTCGACCGATGGTTTGGCGAGAGGGATGTCGCCGACGGCGACGCCGTATTCGCGGCGGACCTCGTGCTCGATCTATCCTCGGTGATTCCGCACGTGGCCGGGCCCGACAACGTCAAGACGATGACGTCCCTTCCCGAGATCTCATCGAAACGGGTGGCGATACAGAAGGCGTACCTGTTGAGCTGCGTGAATGCCCGGCTCGAGGATTTCGGGATAGCCGCCGGCGTCGTCAGGGGTCACCGGGTAGCGGACGGGGTGAAGTTCTACATCGCGGCGGCGTCGCGGGAAATCGAGCGGCAGGCGCAGGAGCGCGGATACTGGAAGGACCTGGTCGACGCGGGGGCGATCACGCTGCCGCCCGGGTGCGGACCCTGCATCGGGCTGGGTGAGGGGACGATCGGCGACGGCGAGGTCGGCATCAGCGCGACGAATCGCAACTTCAAGGGGCGGATGGGCAGCCGCGATGCAAAGGTATTCCTCGCTTCGCCCTCCGTCGTGGCGGCGTCGGCGGTGGCGGGATATATTACCGCGCCGGTCGACTTCGAAGCGGCCAGGCCGGTCACGTCGATTACGAGACACGAAGCGTCCGCCCGCGACGCCGGATCCGTGGAGATCCTGGACGGTTTTCCGGAAAAGGTCGCCGGCCGCGCGCTGGTCATGAACAGGGACAACCTCAACACGGACGGTATTTACGCGGGGAAGTGGACGTACAAGGATGACATGACGCCCGAAGAAATGGCCGGCGTCGTGTTTGAAAACTACGACGAGAACTTCGGCGATGTTTATCGTAACGGAGACATCGTGGTGGGCGGACGAAACTTCGGCAGCGGGTCGTCCCGCGAACAGGCGGCCACGGCGCTGAAATACCGGGGTATTCCCTGCGTCATCGCCGCCAGTTTCAGCCAGACCTACAAGCGAAATGCTTTCAACAACGGCTTCCCGGTCTTCGAATCACCGGACCTGGTGGACTACCTCAAGGAGACGATGAAGGGGCATGGGGAGCCGACGGCCGTGGGGCCGGATATCGAGGTCGATTACCGTGCGTCCGTCGTGCGGTGTGACGGCCGGGAATTCGCATTTCCGGCTCTGGGCCGTGTTCCGCAGGCACTGATCGTCGCGGGCGGCGCGGAAAACCTGGTCAAGGAACGATTGGGGAGCTAACAGCAGGCTGTCTTGCCCGGGTGGCAAATTCATCGAAAGGGACAAAATGCCGAAAGCGGTATGGAATAACGTAGTTATCGCCGAGAGCGACGACACCGTTGTTGTC
>CBDVDJ010000209.1:0-5582 GCA_965372695.1 uncultured bacterium | reverse complement strand
GGTATCCGCGATCAACCAGTTTTCGGGCTTCGAGTCGGAGCGGGTGCCCGACTTCGGCTGGCGGCCGCCCGACGGCCATATCACAGGCCGCGTGACCGCGCAAGCCGGATCCGGGGTCAATGGCGTCGCTATTTGCCTGGAGCCACCGGGCACAGGGGCTTTGTTATTCGACGGAGTTGGCGGACACGTGAGGATACCTGACGACGGCACGTTTGATTTCAGCGCGGTCGAGGACTTTACCATCGAGGTATGGTTCAGCTATTCCGGCACCGACCGATCTCCCCGAATCATCACAAAGCTGTCGCAAGTCGGTATCGAGGAAAGGCCGCTCGACCTCGGTCTGCAGCGAACCGGACGGCTTTTCTTCGTCATGTCGGACGGCAGTAACTCCGCGCGGGTTCTTTCGCAAAGAGCTGATCTGAACGACGACGAATGGCACCACGTTTCCTGTGTACACGACGCTTCGTCCCGAGAGCTTCGCTTGTACGTGGACGGGGTTCTTGAGGACGGCGTCAGCACCTCAGCGCTCGGAGATATCACCAACAACAGCGACATCTTTGTGGGCGGGTTCGACTACGGGACCTGGTTTGGCGGCCAGGTGGACGATCTCCGGATCTGGGCCCTTGCACGGTCCGGCCAGGAGATTGTGGGCGATTATAAGCGAGCACTGGACGGTGGCGAACAAGGGCTGGTCGGTTACTGGCCGTTTGATGCAATCAGCGGCTTGTCGGTCACCGATTTCGCCGGCGAGGCCCAGTATGGAAACTTTGTCGACGGCGTCTATCGCACTTCCGAAGCCGCTCCGCTCGACGTCTGCGCCACGACGGATGTCGACGGTAACTTCGATCTCAAGCGTATCCGTTACGAGGAAAACGGTACTGTCTTTCGTGTTCGTCCATCACTGCCCAGACACGACTACTCTCCTGCAGTCCAGGCTATCACGCTGAGCGCCGGTCACCCGGTGGAAAACCAGGTCAACTATACCGACGTGTCATCATATACACTGGCAGGCCGGGTGCAGTTCGAGGGCAGCGACTGCTTTGAGCGAGACGTACAACTATTTATCGACGGGAGACCCGCCGGATCATCCGACAAAAACGGAAAGTTTGCCCTGTCGACCGACGAGGGTTTGCATACCATAAAAGCGGAGCTCAACGGTTACGCCTTCGCCGTGGTGTTAAACGGTGACACGACGCAAGCCGACAGCCTCACGCTCGATATCACCGACGACGTTCCCGACATCCTGTTTCTGAATACGACGAAACACACAGTGTCGGGCAAGGCCGGTGGGAGTTGTGACCTTTACGTCGGTGAAATCACCATCCGGTTCCGGAGTGAATCCAGCTGCCTGGATTCGATGTTTGCCGGCAATCCCGATTACGTTATCGAACTTCCGCCACTCAAGTACTACGCGAGCGCCACCGTGGACCCCGCGACCATTCCGCCGGGACTCTCGAGGGCGGACGTTATTTCATTTTACCAGAATCTCGGCGAACGTGAGTTCAACCTGACGGCCGTAGCGGACACGACGCTGGATTTTACGTATCGGGCCCCGCTGCGAGTGGTTATCAGCGGCTTTGAATCCTACGCAACCTGTCCGCAACTGTTTCTGGAGGATGGGTCACCGTTACCGCCAAACCTGCCCATCGTCCCACAGCTCGAAATCGTCGAGCTCTTGATCACGGTGGAAGAAGACTACGGTGGATCGTTCTGTCCGCTGGACTCGGGAATCGTTGTGATCACCGACGAGATCTTCGACCAGGAAGACAACCCGGACACGCTGACGGTCATCGACGGCGTGGCCGAGTACAAAACGTTTGCCAGCACGCCGAGCCTGGTTGCAGGACGTACAGAGGGCGCGAACAATCGCTCTTACCAGAAGGCTCTTACAGCGACGGCGATCGTCGAAGGACGCCCACCCGTATCGGACACCGATTGGGTGCTCGTCACCGGTCGTGTGGCGCCTCCTGGCGCCGAATTCGTGACGTTCACCACCAACCTCCCATTGCACATACTGCGAGATCCGCCGGGTGACGGCTCATCAGCTTTTCTGGAGCAAGGGTTCTCTCTTTGTGCGGAGGTGGGGATTGCGACGTCACTCACGCTGGAAACGGGCGTCGAACTGAAAACCGAGTTTGGATTCAAACCGAGCACGTTTGTGGGGGCCGGGATCGGGGCCTTTGCGGGGACTATAAACGGTGGCGGAGCTTCCGCGGTATTGGAGAATAAATTCCTGATCGGGTCGACGATTTCCACGAACCTGCAAACGCAGGTATGCTTTTCGACGCAGGAGCGGTTTTCCACCTCATCGAACGATGCGCTCGTCGGGGAGAGCGGCGACGTGTACATCGGCGCCGGCCTGAACATTCTTTTCGCGGAAGCGGGAACGATCAATGTGAACGACGAATGTCGCGTCGTCCGCGGGACGACGGTGGCCTTCGAGCCGGACACGGTAAGAACCGCGTATGCGTACACGGAGAGCCACATCGAAGATGTTCTCATTCCCGAGCTGCAATCGAAGGCAGAATTATTTGCGGACAGCTTGTACGGCGACATTTTTGCGGCGCAGCGCGACAACTGGCAGGATATCGTCGATCGGAACCTGCGGTTGAAAAAAGAAGCACAGACGACCGCGAATCGCTCGTTCAGCGCCGGCGCCACTTATGAGTACACGCATCAGAATGCGGTGGCGACATCCCTCAGTGGCAGCATAAAGCTGTATGCGAGTCTGGAGAACAAGTTGGGGACGGATTTCGATGTCAATATATTCGGCGCCAAGGTCAAGTTGGCGATTGCGGGCATCTTGAATATAAGAACCGAAGTAACCGCGAGTGCGGGTGGATCCGGCAATTTAACGCGTG
Organism: uncultured bacterium; assembly: GCA_965372695.1. Classification (GTDB taxonomy): domain Bacteria; phylum Krumholzibacteriota; class Krumholzibacteriia; order WVZY01; family JAKEHA01; genus CBDUWU01. The sequence continues at coordinate 2,721 of CBDVDJ010000209.1, read as the reverse complement.
CCGTTGGATATGTGCTTGCGGACGATGATGTCGGAGATAACTTCACAGTCGATATCAAGGACGACGGCGAGTTCATATCCCCCGTGTTCCAGGTGCTGGGCGGAAAGAGCTCGTGCCCCTACGAGCCGTGGCCTGATCTGTCGACCAACGAGCCCAACATGGTGGCACGCGACCGGCTCGCGCTGCGTGTCGCAGTGCAGCAGCCCGACGAGATTCCTCTGCCGGGCGAGCCGGCTGTATTCAGATTGACACTGGAAAACCAGAGCGATGAAACCCGGGTGTACGAGCTCCGGTCTCTCTCGGTATCCAACCCGGGCGGTGCTATCCTCAGGGTCAACGGCAGCCCCATCGCAAACGGATTACAATTTACGATAGCTCCGGAGAGCGCACACGAAGCGACGCTGGCGGTGGAGCGTGGTCCAACCCTCTACTACTACCCCGGCCTGCAATTGTCGCTTTCCCCGTCGTGCGGCGACAGTGGCATCGAAGACATCATCACGTTTAACGTGGCGTTTCAGACCGAGTGCAGTGACATCACGCTCTTCCTTCCGGAGTCCGGGTGGGTGTACAACCAGACCAATCAAGACGCTTCCGACACAATTGATATGATCCTGACGGACTACGAGGTGCTGGTCAGCCCGGTAGACTCGTTGCTGGTGGTAAAGACCGGCGTACAGTTCCGGCGGTTGGGTGTGGACAACGAAGGTCCGGATCCGTGGACGGACGTATTCGCCGATTCGGTGGGGGCCATAGAGACATTGTTCGCGTGGAATCCGCCGACAGATCTGCCCGATGGCGTATACGAACTGCGTGCGTTCGCCCAGTGCAATACGGGTGGACGCGGATACTCGGCTGTCGCCACCGGGACCATCGACCGTCACACTCCCCTGGTGATCGGTATCCCGGATCCGTCGGACGGCGAGCTTTCGCTGGGCGAAGACATTCGAGTCACGTTCAATGAGCCAATCGACTGCCAGTCGATCGATCCCGGTTCGGTGAAGCTTACCTATGGAGACGGGCCCGACGCAGGCGCCGGCATTGCCGTAAAGATCGTCTGCGACGGCCGGAACATTGTTCTCGACCCTGAAGTGGACGAAAACGACCTGGAGGGTCGCCAGCTCATTGCCGAGGTCGGAGGGGTATCCGATCTCGCGGGTAACACCATGGAGACGCCCGAAACGTGGTCGTTCGAATTCCGTAAGAGTTTGTTCACGTGGAGCAGGACACAGCTGAGCCAGGACATTTCTCTCGGCGACCCGGGCGGCTTTTCGGCGGAACTGGCCAACGGCACTTCTCGGCCTGTCGACTTTGAAGTCACCGATGTGCCGGCATTTCTTTCCGTCGCACCCTCGGAATCGACGGGACGCATTGCGCCCGGCGCGACACGAGTGATTGCGTTTGACATCGACGACGCGGTCGCCGGCGGCGTGCACCAGGGGCAGGTGACCGTGGTCGCGACCGATACGGCGGGCACCGACACAACGGGAGTGGCAGTGCTCGACGTGTACCTCGACGTCGCGTGCTCAGCGCCGGACTGGACGTTCAACTCGAGTGACTTCGAGCACTCGATGTCCATCGTCGGCAAGATCGAAATCGAGGGATCGGGTGTCCCGATTGAAGATGCCACCGACCGAATTGCCGCCTTTGTCGGAGGCGAGCTCCGCGGTGTCACCAACCCCACGCTAGCCGGTGGACAAATGCTGGTTTTTCTCACGGTGCACAGCAATCGACCCACCAACGAAACGATACGTTTCGAGGTGTGGGACGACGACGCGTGCAAACGCTACTCCGCGACACAGCTGTACCTCCCGTTCAGCGCCGATTCAGTCATCGGCAGCTCATCCGCGCCCGTCACGTTCGCCGCGGCTGCGCAGCTGCCCGGATCCGTGGGCGAGTTTGTGCTCGATGCGGGGTGGAACTGGTTTTCGACCAACGTCGTCTCGATCGATATGAGCGTCGTCAACGTGCTTTCCAGCCTGACGCCCTCGTCGGGAGACATCATCAAATCCAAGACCGCTTTTGCGTCGTTCGATCCGGCCACGTCCGCGGGCTGGGTCGGTACCCTCAGTATCCTCGACAACGCGTCCGGGTACATGATCCGATTGTCCAGTCCAGGCACCATTCTCCAGCCGGGTACGCCCGCCGATCCGGCGCTGACGCCGATAGCGGTCGAAAGCGGCTGGAACTGGATCGGATATCCGGGCGTCGCGGTGGGCGGCGTAATGAACGCGCTCGGCAACCTCGGCGCTCAAGGATTCCTTGGTGGCGGGGAGGTCATCAAAGGCCAGAATGCTTTCTCGCAATGGGACGGAAGCTGGCTCGGCAGCCTCGAGACATTGGATCCCGGGGAAGGGTATCGATTGTTCCTCCAGAGTGGCCCGCTTCCCGGCTCGTTCACGTATCCGGCAAATACGGCGTTGGCGACGAGCGTGGCCGGCATAATCGGGCAAGACGCCGGAGAGAAAGTCGGAGGCTCCAGCCCCGCGTCCGGCTGGTCGGTCGATCAAAGCAGGTACGAGCACAATATGGCCGTGATGTTGGCGCTGCCTTCCGACGATGAGCGGTGGCAGAATGACGACGACATGGTCGGTGCGTTCGTTGGTGACGAGTGCCGCGGCGTTGTCCGCCCGATGTTCGTCGAAGGGATCAACCGGTATCTCGCCTTTCTGATGATCCACAGCGACGTGGCTGACGGGGAGTCTGTGAGGTTTCGGGCGTTCG
>CBDVDJ010000208.1:0-5582 GCA_965372695.1 uncultured bacterium | reverse complement strand
CAGGATCCAGGGCCGAGGAATGACTTGGAAAGCGTCGGAGGGTTCTCAAACGGTAGGTCAGGTCAATTTCGCGGAACATACTGGAATACAGGAAGTTAAGCAAGGGGAAAGTAGTGAAGGGCTCCAGTTTTCACCTCCGGGCTTCCCGGGAACACCCTGCGTACGCCGGCAACTTGCCGCTTTTATCTCGACCACTGGATTGGTACAGTTGATCTCGTACAGAAAGGAGTCGTCCCGCGGCAGCCACCCCCCGCGACGGACGAAATCGATCCATGACCGAGCGCAGGCGCACAGACCAGTACCGGGCCCTTTTCGAGCAGTCTGCCGACGCCATCCTGATCATCGACGGCGGCAGGTTCGTGGACTGCAACCAGGCGACGGTCGATATGCTCCGCTACCAGGACAAGCAGGAGCTCCTCGAGACCCACCCTTCCGAACTCTCTCCACCGACACAACCAGACGGACGCAACAGTTTTGAAAAAGCCAACGAAATGATCGCTATCGCGTTCGAGCGCGGCAGTCATCGTTTCGAGTGGAATCACAAGCGCGCCGACGGCGAGGTATTCCCCGTCGAGGTCCTGCTGACGCCCGTCCCCGACGCCGACGGGACCAAACTCCACACGGTATGGCGCGACGTCACCGAACGCAAGCAACTCGAGGCACAGCTGCGGCAGGCCCACAAAATGGAGGCCATCGGCAACCTCGCCGGCGGAATCGCCCACGACTTCAACAACCTGCTCGTCGCCATCAACGGAAACGCGGACCTGCTAGAGGACGAGCTCGGTGACAACCCCGACCTCCTCGAACTCACACGACAGATCCGCCGGGCGGGTGAGCGGGCCGCCGAACTCACGCACCAGCTGCTGGCCTTCAGCCGCAAGCAGGTGCTCCAGCCCGTCGTACTCGATTTTAATTCCGTCCTCTCCGACGTGAACAAGCTCCTCGACCGGCTCATCGGCGAAAACATCCAGGTCGTCGCGCACCCCTCGCCGACTCCGGTCGTGGCCAGGGCCGACTCCGGTCAGATCGAACAGGTGCTCATGAATCTGGCAACGAACGCGAGAGACGCAATGCCGGACGGCGGTACGCTGACCCTGGAGGCGGATCCACGGACGATCGAAGAGGGATTGCCGAACGGCGCCCTCCACCTCGAACCGGGAGACTACATTCGTCTGACGGTGTGCGATACGGGCACGGGAATGGACGAAGAAACGAAGAGACAGGCGTTCGATCCGTTTTTTACCACCAAGGGGCTGGGAGCAGGGACCGGCCTGGGCCTGGCCACCGTGTACGGAATCGTCCGGCAGAGCGGCGGAGACGTCGCCATCCACAGCAAACCCGGGGAAGGCACCACAGTAGAAGTGTGGTTTCCCGCCACCCGCGAAATACCGGAGGGGGACAAGCCGGATGTGGACACGAGCATCGACCGGGGCAGCGAGACCATTCTCGTCGTGGAGGACGAAGACGCCGTCTCCACTCTGGTTCGCCGCCTGCTCACGGGCCAGGGCTACACGGTCCACCTGTGCCACAACGGCGCAGAGGCGCTCGAACTCTATCAGGAAAGAGCGGATGAAATAGATCTGGTGCTGAGCGACGTGGTCATGCCGTTGATGGGCGGCCCGGAGATGGTTTCGCGCCTCCGCGAACACGGCCACGAACCCCTGGTGATCTTCGCCTCGGGCTACGCCGCCGACACCATCGGATCGATCGACCAACTGGGCGAACACGCCGATTTCCTCAACAAACCCTTCAGCCCGAATGAACTGCTGCGAAGCATTCGCACGGCCCTGGACAGGGTAAAATTGTCGCGCGAGTGATCGATCGGGCGTCAGTCAATCGAGCAGGGGCAGCTCGGCCGCGATCTGGAGCTCGACTAAAAGGTTGATCTGGCGCTCGAGCTGGAAAAACTGCGCCGCTGTCCTGGCGCCGACCGCTTTTTCGAACCGCGGGAAGAACTTCCGCTTGAGAGCGGTCCGGCGCGATTCGAGACGAAACGACTGTTCGGCGATCTTGCGGGACATCCGGTCGTCGAAGGTGCCATACCGGTCCGCGAAGTCCTTGATCATACGGATCCGGTCGTCGACGATCATGTTCAACTGCCGCTCATACCCTCTGTACACGGGCCAGAAACTCGCCGCCTCGTCTTCGGTGAACTGCATCACTTCGGTGATGAGCGCAACCTTTTCCGCACGCACGTCCTCCCTGAGCAGTTCGATATAGGCGTCTTCACCCGCATGTGCGGCGGCGGACCAGAACACGGCGCTCAACACGATGACAAATACAACTTTCGACAGCATTTCAGAAACCTCCCGGTACGCTCGCAATTACACGGTCACAGACGAATGATCAGCCCCAGCGCGACGTCCCACTGGAGCAGGGCGCCGCTCTCCACCTTGGAGTAGCAGCCCTCGTCGTCGCAGAAAATGTCCGATCCGGCGGTAAGAAACGTGGGCAGCAACTGGCCGTGTATCCGCATCCCCAACCGATCGGTGAAGTACACCTTGGTGCCGACCCCCACCGTTACCGAAAACTTCCACGTGTCGGAAACGTCGACGCCCTTGGGGTTGAAATGGGTCACGCCCAGGCTCACGCTCGAAAAGAAGAACGACGACTCCCCCTTGGACGCGCCGAGCAGGGCGCCGACCTGGAGGTAGTCGATCCCCGCGTCAAAGAGGTCGGCCTGGTGCGCACCCGTGGTATCGGCGAGCGACACCTTTGTGTCCTGCCGGATGTAGAACACCTCGAGCTGGGCGCCCGTCCAGATATTGAAGTCGACGTAGAGGGCGACGTTCTGGCTGCCGTCGAGTTGGAGTTCGCCGCCGCGCACCTTTATCGTCCCCCCCGACTGGTAACCGGCCATGGGGATTATTTCGATCATCCCCGCGGCCGCATGGGCCGTTGAAACGGCCGACATCGAAGCGGCCGCAAACATCATGGCCGCGACGAACAAAGGCGCCGGCCCGGTTGATAACCGGGTGCGGCGCCTTTTAATCCTGGATATGGTTCCGTTTCTCAAACCACTGGCTACCAGCGTGTGTACGCGAGACCGACGATGGCCGTCACGTAAGTAATGTCGACTGCATCGCCGTACAGGGCGTCACCAGCCGCGAACGCGTAGTTGTAGCGGGCGGCAACGACTCCTTCGATATCACCCAGGGGAAACTGGAAGCCGGCTTCACCCTCGACGCCGAAATGCCAGTTGGACACTTCGCGTTTGAACACGCCGATGTCGATGCGCTGGACGATGTAGTAAGCCCCGGCCCCCACACCGATGTAGGGTTTGAAGCCGTTCTTCCGATTGAGGTAATAGTCGCCGGTGATGAGAAACGGCAGCGAGTTCACGTAACGCCGTTGCGTTCCGGTAACGGAACCGTCATCGAATTCCGTCGTTCCGGTAAATTGCTCATCGAACACGTTCCACGCGAAAGAAAATCCCATCGTGAGTTTCGAGGATGAATCTCTGAAACGCCTGCCCTCCAGCCCCCAACCGATCCAGCTCGTCTCGCCGATGAACTCCTCGAGATCACCCACCGCCACGGACGGCTGGTACGTGATCATCGTGATATTGTCCTGGGCGGATACACTCGACCAGGAACCGATCAACACCAGCATTGCTATCGCTATGATTGACTTCTTCATGTCTGTTGTCCCGTGTTAGAGTGCGGCCTACAGGTCGGTCTTCAGGTAAGGCGACTGCACGAACGACTGGTTGATCGAGTCGGTGACCCGCCTGTTCAGATTGGCGGAAGTGTCGTCCATCACGCCGTTCATCGCGGCGAGCCAGTAGGCAGTCCTGGTATCCTCGCCATCCGACTGCCCGGACTCACCCATCTGTATAAAGAGCGTGCCGAGTGTAAAGGCGTACGACGCACCCACAGTGGGCGGGTAGTACCACCAGTAGCCGTACCACGGGTTCCATGGATAATACGAATAGAGGCTCCAGTTCTCGACGGCCTGGGCCGTAACCACGACGGAGAAATCGGGCGCCGGCACCGCGTTGGTGTCGACGAGCACGTAGCCGCGATCGTCAAAATTCGACCTGATGAGCGCCAGAATTTCATCGTCGTTGTCGCGTGACAGCAGCGGATTGTCGGGTTCATCGGGATCGCCGGTAATGTGAAAGATCGAATCCGCCATCGCGTACCGCTTCGCGGATCCAAAATTATAATCTTTGTCGAACAGCGTGACGACCACATCTGATTCCGCCACGGTGATCTCGGACCCCGGCGTGCACGCGCCGTAAACTACGGCAACGAGCAGCAGCGCGACCGGTACCAGAAGGTACATCCGCCGGGTGATGATTTTATGCATGAAACGCCTCCATGTCTGCGGGGTGGTTGAATTTGTCCTACTAATACCTTGCGGGCGTTCAAATTGCAAGTGAAATGCCCATCCGGGAGGGGGGGGGAAATTGGTCGGGGCGAGAGGATTCGAACCTCCGACATCCTGCTCCCAAAGCAGGTGCGCTAACCGGACTGCGCTACGCCCCGACCTGTAGTCGGTTACAAATTAGGCTCCCGTGCCCCGGATGTCAACCCGCCGACCGGTACCATTTGATCACTTCGGGCAGGCTCGGCCGCTTGCCGTACATCAGGATCCCCACGCGGAACACCCGGGCGCTGAATGCCACCGAGAAATAGATCGATATCAGCATCAACGCGATGCTCAGCCCGATCTGCCACAGCGGCGGTTCGAGTACGACGATGCGGCCCAGCATCACCATCGGCGTGAAGAACGGGATCAGCGACATCACCACCGCCAGAGAACTGTTCGGGCTCTGCACGATGACCATCAGGATCAGGATGGGGACCACCATCGGCATCGTCACCAGGCCCTGAAGCTGCTGCGCGTCCTGTTCGTTGCTGCAGATCGAACCGATCACGGTGAACATTGACGCATAGAGAAGGAAACCCAGGGCGAAATACACCACGAAATACACGAACACCGAGAACGGCACGTTTACCTGGGCCAGAATCGAAAATGTCGTGGTCCCGCCATAGGCCGTCACCACCAGCCCCATGACCGACCAGATCGCCAGCTGGGTGAGACCCGCCAGGCCGATACCCACCACCTTGCCCAGCAGCAGGTCGCGCGGTTCCACCGAACTGAGCAACACCTCGATAATCCTCGATCCTTTTTCTTCGATAATCGAGCGCGATATCGTGATACCCCACGTCAGCAACGCCATGTAGAGGATCATGACAAAGCCGAACACCAGCCCCCAGTCCATGAGGAAGCTCTTTTCCTCGACCTCCCCCGATGCGCTGATATAGCGCTCCTGGAGTTCCACCCGGGTCGTGAGCGACGCCACCTGGTTCGTCTCGAGTCCCTCCTGCGCCAGCCGTTCCCTGATCAGCAATTCGGTGAGATGGGCGACGAAATCCTCCTGCATCTGGAGCGCGCGGTATTCCTTGGTGATGTAGTTGACCTGGTTCGATTCCATCACATCCGCCGGAATCTCGATGATGATTCCCAGCCGCCCTTCGTCGAGATCCACGATCAGCTCCGCCAGGCGCGCCCCGGTGGCGGGTTCCTGCTCGAACAAGAACTTCGGCTCTCCGCTGTTCGTCGTGTCCTCGAAC
>CBDVDJ010000207.1:0-5597 GCA_965372695.1 uncultured bacterium | reverse complement strand
CGCGGATCCGGCCAGGGCCGCACGCTCGTCGGCCTCCACACGCACCGCCGCGAGGTTGTCAAGATCGCCGGGTTCGACCCGGTCTTCGAGCTCGAATGACCGGTCCGGCCCGGCCCGACGGTTCGACAACAAGGGGGGAGAGCACAATTCCTGACTTCGGCCAGAATTTCAAACCAACTTTTCAACCATTGAGCTGTATTTGTTAATGAAAGAGCGCAATGACTCGATGCTCGTTGACCAGTGTTTAAGGGGCGACAACCGCGCCTACGAAACACTCGTGCTGAAGTACGAAAAGCCGGTCTACAACCTTGCGTTGCGGATGGTCAAAGTGCCCGAGGACGCCGAAGACATCACTCAGACCGTCTTCGTCAAGGCGTACGAGAAGCTCGATTCTTACAACCCGGCGCACCGGTTCTTCAGCTGGATCTACCGGATCGCCGTCAACGAATCGATCAACTTCTGCAAGCGCAACCGCCGCACCGATGATTATGAGAGCGGCGTGACCGGTTCCGACGAGGAGACCCCGGAACAGAGGTTCCGGGACGGGGAACTGAGCGAGAATGTCGGAAGCGCCATTGCGCGGCTCAAAATGGACTACCGGTTGGTGATCGTGCTGAAGCACTTTCACGACTTCTCCTACCAGGAGATGAGCGACGTGCTCCAGATCCCGGAGAAGACGGTGAAATCACGGCTTTTCACGGCACGACAGCAGCTGAAGGTGATTCTGGAAAAGGAAGGTATAAGAGGATGATCGAACCTAAGTTCATCGAAATGATGAACCTGGAGCTGGACGGCGCGCTCGGCAAGAGCGACCACGCCAGCCTCCACGAACACCTCTCTTCCCACCCGGAAGCGGCCAGGTACTTCGAGGATCTGCGGGCGGCCCTCGCCGCCGTCGACTCCGTGGGCCAGGTGGACCCGCCACCCGGTCTCGGCGCCCGGATCATCGGGGCGGTGCCCTTCGCCGCAAGTGGCGGCCGCGGCGCCGATTATGGCCGCACGACCTGGCGCGAGAGGTGGCTCATCATTCCGCGATTCCGGTACGCCGCCGTCTTTATTTTTGGCCTCTTTTTCGGCGTACTTGTTTATTCCGCAATAAATTATGACACCGGGAGGGGTGGAGGCGGTGTGGACATTTCTGAGTTTCTTGGAACCATGAGACAGATTACATCAGCAGATGGATTCAGACAAACGCGGGCCATCGGGGTCGATTTCGACCAGGTCCGGGGGAGCGTGAGTCTCCACGAGTCCAGCGACGTTATGCTGGCTGAAGTTACCCTTGATTCGCCCGGCGAAATCGAGTGGGTCGTCGAATACGATGCGGGAGACGTGACCTTCGACGGCTACCGGAGTTTCAACGGCGGATCGGGTAACATCGTGACAGCAGACAGGGAGATGAGGGTTCACCAGTCCGGTGAAACGCGATATCTCCTGTTTTTCACCCGCCTTGGCCACGAGGGGCGCAAGGCCCCCTCGGGACGCCTGGCCCCCTCGGACACCGCATCGCCTCTGACAGTCAAAATCTACTCGGCCGACCAACTCCTGCTCGAACAAACCATTTCTCCGGCCGCTAAATCAGCAGATTAGGCAGTATACGACAGTATACAGAATTATTGTTTTTGGTCCCAACTCCCGACCCTGTCATTTGTAGTACAAGTGACGAATAGATCGCACGTGGAAACTTTAACAAGGAGGTAAGTTCCATGACGAATAAATCGAGAACTATGCTCGTAACCGCGAGCCTCGTGGTTATCGTCGTGGTCGGCTTCTTCGCCATCTACAGCCGCAACAACCCCACCGGAGAAGAAACGACTGGCGCTATCGGCACCGTCGAGAAGTACCGTTCCGAGCAGATCACGCCGGAAGACGTGGTCCTCGATGGCCGTACGGCTGGCGAGTCGGCAGCGATAATCGACCAGTGGCTGACTGAGATGGCCTCCCCCGAAGACGTGGCCGGCATTCTGGAACGAGCCTCTTTCCAGGAACGCGCCAGTATCATGGGGAAAGCGGACGCGCCTGAAATCAAGATATTGATGGGCCGCGCGTCGCTGCAGGAAAAAGCCGTCTTTTTCGAGCGCGCCAACATGCAGGAGCGCGTCGACATGTTCAACCGCCTGTCGATGCAGGAGCGCACGGATTTCTTCGAGCGCCTCGACATCAATATGTCCGGCTACAGCAAGATGAGCATGGAGAAGCAGAGCGTAACCCTCGAGCGCGCAAGCGTCCAGGAGCGGGCCAACTTCTTCGAGCGCGCCACGCCCCAGCAGCGCCTCGATATGTTCGCACGCGTCGATATGCAGGGCCGCCAGGACTTCTTCGAGCGCGCCGGCATCCCGAAAATCAGCTACGAACGCGCCAGCTTCCAGGGCAAGGTTGACCTTCTTGAGAGGGCCAACATGCAGGAGCGCGCCAACATCTTCGAGCGTTGCACACCCCAGGAGCGTGTCCAGTTGTTCGAGCGCGCGTCGCTGCAGGAGCGGACCGATTTCTTCGGACGCCTCAACATGCAGATGGGCGCCTTCACCAAGATGAGCTTCGAGCGCCAGGGCGAGTTCCTCGGTCGCGCCGCGACAATGCAGGAGAAGTCTGTATTCTTCGAGCGTGCCAACATGCAGGAGCGCGTCAACATGTTCAACCGCCTGTCGATGCAGGGCAAGTCCGACATCTTCCTGCGCGCCAACATGCAGGAGAAGGCTTCCATATTCCAGCGTGCGAGCATCCAGGAGAAGTCTTCGCTCTTCGAGCGTGCGTCGATGCAGGAGCGCGCGAGAATGCTCGGCCGCCTGTCGATGCAGGGCAAGTCCGACATCATGCAGCGGTCCAGTATGCAGCAACGCTCCGACATCTTCGGCCGGGCCACCGGCGAGGAAGCCAGCATAGTAATGAGCCGCATGGACATCCAGGGTAAAGCGGTGTTCTTCGAGCGTGCGTCGATGCAGGAGCGCGTCAACATGTTCAACCGCCTGTCGATGCAGGAGCGCACGGATTTCTTCGAGCGCCTCGACATCAATATGTCCGGCTACAGCAAGATGAGCATGGAACGGCAGGGCCAGATCCTCGAGCGCGCCAGCATGCAGGAGCGGGCCAGCTTCTACGGCCGGCTGACGCCCCAGGAACGGGTCAACCTGTTCGAGCGCTTGTCGCTGCAGGAGCGCCAGAACTTCTTCGAGCGTGCCGGCGTCCCGTCCTTCGAATACGCCCGCGCCGAGTTCCAGGGCAAGGTTGACCTTCTCGAGAGGGCCAACATGCAGGAGCGCGCGTGGATGTACGGGCGGACGGCTCCGCAGGAACGCGTGAAGATGTTCGAGCGCCTGTCGATGCAGGAGCGGACCGATTTCTTCGGACGCTTTGACATAGAGCAGGGTGCCTTCGGCAAGATGAGCTTCCAGCGGCAGGGCGAGTTCCTCGGCCGCGCACCGTCGATGCAGGAGAAGTCAGTATTCTTCGAGCGTGCCAACATGCAGGAGAGGACCAACATCCTGGGCCGTGCCTCGATCCAGGAGCGGGCGAGCATCCTCGAGCGTGCCAACATGCAGGAGAAGGCCGCCTTCTTCGAGAGACTGAACATGCAGGAGCGTGTCAATATCTTCCAGCGCGCGTTGCGCCAGGAGTCGCTCGGCAGGTACACCGCGAGGTCCAGTTTCGGCAAGGTGTCCCGCCAGCAGGCTCAGGAAAGATCGTCGATGCAGTCGTCGCAGTAGTCGGTCATACAGTGGCAGACTGCCTGTTACACGGTCTGCCCTGACGACTGCGACAACCAGGTCTTACCGAACGGTTCAAACACGGGAAATGCTGCGGCCAGAAGGCCGCGGCATTTCCCGTAAGCCCAACGGAGCGTTATGACCACAAGATCCAGCTGTTTTCACAAAATATCCCCGTGTTTTTCGATCTTCACCGCGTTCCTGATCCTCACGTCCGTCCTTTTCACTCCCGACATTGTCAACGCCGAGTCCGATACCGACACCGAGTGGAAACTCAAGTGGCGCGTCCTGGAAACGCCCGACCTGCGTCTCGTCTACTACGACGAGGAGCACTCGTACGTGCTGCCTCACCTGGCCCGGTGCTTCGAGAACACGATGGGCTACTACCGTATTTTCTTCGACTACAACCCCAGCGAAGAAGTCACGATCCTCCTGCAGGACTTCGACGACTACGGATACGCGGGGACGTCGACTATCCCCAACAACTATATAACGCTGGGGATCGAACCGTTCGAATACGTCTACGAGACGTGTCCCACCAACGAACGCTTCAACTGGGTCGTCAACCACGAGATGGTCCACGTCGTTATCTCGGAGAAGGGCGTCGGGATGGACGAATTCTACCGGAAAATCTTTTTCGGCAAGGTCAACGCCAACCCGGAAGACCCCTGGTCGCTGATCTACAGCTATCTCACCAACCCGCGGCGGTACGCGCCGCGCTGGTACCACGAGGGAATCGCCGTATTTCTCGAGACGTGGCTCGCCGGCGGGATCGGCCGGGCCCTGGGCGGATACGACGAGATGGTCTTCCGGAGCATGGTTCGCGACTCGGCCTACTTCTACGACGTCGTCGGCCTCGAGTCGGAGGGGACGACGAGCGACTTTCAGATCGGCCAGAACTCGTACCTCTACGGCACACGCTTCATGAGCTACCTCGCGTACAGTTACGGCCCCGAAAAGGTCATCGATTGGGTCAACCGCACGCCGGGATCGAGTGCGAGTTTCTCCCGCCAGTTCAAGAAAGTATACGACCGTTCGCTCGACGACGAATGGTCGCTGTGGGCTGACTTCGAACACGAGTGGCAGGAAACCAACCTCGACTCGGTCCGGACGTACCCCGTCACCTACCAGCGTCCGCTGATGTCGCGAGCGCTGGGGTCGGCATCGCGTGGATACTACAGTGCCGAGACGGGCAAGTTCTACACAGCCGTCAACTACCCCGGCGAGTTCGCGCACATCGCCGCCATCGATGTCGAGGACGGCTCGGTGGAAAAGCTCTGCTACGTCAAGACCCCGGCGCTCTACTATGTGTCTTCGGTGGCATTCGACGAGGATTCGGGCACGCTGTTCTTCACCACCAACAACGGCAAGGACTGGCGCGACCTCAACAGCGTCGATATCCATACCGGCGAGGTCACCGAGCTCCTGCAGAACTTCCGCACGGGCGACCTGTGCTTCAACGATGCCGACAAGTCGATCTGGGGCGTTCAGCACCACAACGGCATCTCGTCGGTGGTGCGGGTCGCCGCGCCCTACAACAGCTGGGACAACATGTTCATGATCATGGAGATCCCGTTCGGACGCGACGTCTTCGACCTCGACATATCTCCCGACGGAGAATGGTTGACCTGTTCGATGATCGAGATCACCGGCCGCGCGCATCTCGTGCGGATGAATATCCCCCGCCTGATGATGGGCGATACGTCATACGACGTGCTCTACGAATTCCACAAAACGGCGCCGGCCAACTTCGTCTTCTCGCGCGACGGCCGCTACCTCTACGGCACCGCCTACCAGACCGGCGTCTCGAACGTGTTCCGGTGGGACTTCGAACGCGAAGAGATGAACGCGATCACCAACTGCGAAACGGGGTATTTCCGGCCGGCGGTGGTCAAC
>CBDVDJ010000206.1:0-5622 GCA_965372695.1 uncultured bacterium | reverse complement strand
GTGGTCGCGTCGGTAACGAAATCTGTCCCCGCCGGCGGATAGAAAAATCCGGTCGCCATCTCGCTGTTCCCGATGTAGAAGTTGATCCCCGCGTTGGACGTGACGGGCACAAAGTCCCGGCTGGCGATGTAGTTGTGGATGGTGGCGGGAAGGACGGCCAGCACGACGGCGGCGGTGAAGGCAGCGGCGCTTTTTGCGGGCCCCGCCCAGGCTCCGGGCGCGCGGCGTACGGCGACGATCCACAGCACGGCCACGGGCCAGTAAACGAGCACGTTGGCCCGCGCGAGAGCGGATACGCCGAGCACCAGGCCGGGCGCCAACCACGCGCTCCACTTTGCCTCGCGTGGAATCCTCACGAGAAGCACGAGCGTGATCAGGTTGAGCAGCGTGCCCATCCACATCATGAGCATCTGGCTCTCGTAAAACGTCATGGCCCCGTAGAAGAACAGGACCACGGCGGCGAGAAGTCCGGTCGACGGACGGAACAGGCTCCGGCCGAGGAAGTACGTCAGCACGACGACGGCGGTGCCGCCGGCCGCCTGGATGAGGCGCACGACGGTAAAATCACGGCCGGCCACACCGTAGACAGCGGCGAGAAAATAGGAATACAGTGGCCCCATGAAGAACGCTTCGCGCCGCATGACGTTACCGGCGAGGATGTCGACGGCGGTCTTGTCATAATGTTTGGCGTCCATGATGGGGACGCGGATCTGCAGCGACTGGGCGCTTTCGAGCACGAACGCGACCTTGACGGCGAACACGACGGCCGCAAACGCCACGAGCCACTTCCAGTTGCTCTCCAGCGCCTCGTCGAGGCGGGACAACCACCCCTCTATCCTCATATTCTTCCGCTCTTCCGTCATGATGCGTTCCCATCATATTATAAAGGGGGGGAGAGAGGCGACCCGAATTACGTTGACCCGGCGGCGCGTCGGACATAACCTGTCCTGCGACGGTCCCGCCCCTCAACCACCATACAGAGGCAATAAGACATGAACTATCGAGACGAACTCATCAAGCACGTGACCACGCACGCCCTCAAGAAGGGCGAGTTTACCCTCGCGTCAGGACGGAAGAGCAACTATTACATCAACGGCAAACTCAGCACCCTGGACGCGCGCGGCGCCTATCTCGTGGCCCGCACGTTCCTCGCCATGCTCACCGACAACGTGCCCGACGCCATCGGAGGCCTCACCCTCGGCGCCGACCCCATCATCGGGTCGATGCTGTCGCTGGCCGGTCTCGAGGATATGCAGCTCAAGGGATTCATCGTGCGCAAGGAAGCCAAGGGGCACGGTACGAAGTCGCAGGTCGAAGGTCCCCTGACCGGCGACGAGGAAGTCGTCATCATCGAGGACGTCGTCACCACCGGCGGATCATCGATGAAGGCGATCAAGGCGCTCGAATCGGCCGGCTGCAAGGTGAAGCGGATTCTCACGGTCGTCGACCGCGAAGAGGGCGGCAGGGACAACCTCGCCGCGGAGGGTTACCAGCTGGAGAGCATATTTACCGCGCGCGAATTGCTCGACTACGAATAGCGGCAGTCTCTACAACACGTGACGCTTTCGCGCCGCCAGCCGGCCCAGCAGCAGACCCAGCGCGGGTATAAACCACGCCGCCGCCGCGGCAAATACGATATTGCCGATCACCGGTATGCCGCCCAGCAGAAACCGTATCCCGCCCAGCAGAAATGCCAGCCCAACGGTGATCAACGCGGTGACGGCATATTCCTGCCCGATGCGAGCCATCGAACGGACCACCGAATACGGGTTGAGCAGGTGGACGATGATCCCGACCGAGTGCGTGATCTGCACCAGCACGGCGGGTAGATAAACCAGCCCGGTCAGCGTCAATGTGACGAGCAGTACCGGACTTCCCACCACGTGAGAGAACGCGGTACCGTCTCTGCCGGTCAACGCCCCGACAGCCCGGCCAATGCCGTATACCACCAGTATGCTCTGTGCCGCCACCAGCGCACCGGCCAGAAGGGGCAGTATGATTTCGCGCGCCGGGTTTCGCAGAGACCGGTTCCACTCCGGCAACGTCGTCGCTCCTCCGGCGGTATGACGAGCCGACTGAATGCACCAGAGGTACGCAAGGGGCGCCGCGGCGAATATTCCGAACGGAACAAAGGAAAGGACCAGGAGCGCCGCCGCCGGAATCGCCAGGTAGAGCGGCCCCCTGCTGAGCGGGTAGACGAGAAGTTCGCCGGGTTCATCCCACACGGGCGGCTCGCGCCGGAGAAACTGAAACTGCCGGCATTCCGACTTGGAGAACCGGCGCATCACCTCGTTGGCCACGCGGGAATTAAACGGTTCGAGCTCCAGCGCTTTCTGGAAGTGGTCACGGGCCAGTTCGCGGTCACCGCGGATCGCCGCCACCCTTCCCGCCTCCACGTAACCCCTCGCCGCGTCCGGATTCCGGGAGATCGCATCCAGCGCCTCGGTGTACTCGGATTCCAGGGATGCCGCCTCGCCATCTCCTTCTTCTTCCTGGCCGCCGTCCACCACCGTCTCCGCCACCGCGCCCAGGAGCGCCCTCAGATCGGTCTCGCCCGCCCGGACCCATTTGTTCTTATCGGGGAAAAAGATCTGGGTGTCGACGGTAAACTGCCCCGACCGGCACATCTCCTCGATCGCTGCCCAGTCGAATTGTTCTTCCTGTGTTGCACCCTCGGTCAGCACCCAGAATGTCGTATCAAGAGTTTTCATTTGCTCCAGCCTCCTCGAACCACGGTAAATAGCACGAGTTGTGCCAAAAACCCCAGGAGGCGGGGCGGTTTCGGTTCCCAACGCAAAAGAGCCGGCCCGGAATTCCGGACCGGCTCTGTGAACAGACAAGAGGAGAGAAGAGGGTTTTTCGTCTACCTAGCCCAATTCGCGCTGTTTTCTTCTGACCGAGTAAATGACCGTCAAACCGATCAGGCCGCTGGCGAGCAGCATCCAGGTAGCCGGCTCGGGTGCCGGGTGAATCCTCATGCGCACAACCATATGGTCGTAACTCTGGTCGGCGTGTGAGCTACCGGCGTAGAGACCGTTCCAGGCCAGCAGATACGAGTTGGAATCCATGGGATCCCGGTAGAACAGCGCCTGGACAGCGCCGTTGGTGTTGAACGGACTGAACGAGTAATAGCGCGTCGTCTGCAGTCCCTCCTTCCGGGAGATATAGAAACTGTACGACGTATTCTCGGTATCCAAAGTGTACTTCCGGTTGGCACCAACCTTGGTTGAGGCCTTAAATACATCCTTGTGCCGATAATACGTACCCCAGTCGCGGGTATGGCTTTCCAGGACACCAAAGCTCAGATCGGTTATACCCGAGCGGCTCATCAACTGGAACTCCATCATGCCCTGCAGCCGGAAGTTGAGGTCGGTCTGGTAGTTGGCGACGTCGATATAGTCGTAGCCAAGGCTGTTGAACACGTTCTGGAGTGCCCCTCCGCTGGAGCCGGAAAACACGGATGCGTGGGTCTGGAACGCGCAAAGCGCCAGAACGCCAAAAGCAATGAGTAATATTCTACCCTTCATCATCGCGCCTCTCGAAATCTGTTCGTCTTGACTGGATGCAATTTAGCATAATATATAAAAGCACAATACATGCCCGGATCCGGGGCCCCGCGAAAATACCGCGCCTGCAACTCTCTGGGACCAAACAACTTAGATGCCAACGGGATTCGTAATAGCGGTATTTATACGGTAAAGCACAAGCCGGGTCTTCTTCCCCAATCCTATATCGCCGACCCGGATTGTTGCGAGGAATCACCCGAGATCCCCGGCGCGGGACCACGACCGGCCGTTTCGCCGACCACTTCCCAGAACGTACTATTATACAACAAGTTTGCCCCCTAGGTCAAGCGTGCCCTCCTCCCGGACGCACGAAGGCCGCCCTTACGGGCGGCCTTCGCAGAGGTTTCACAAGCGAAGTGCGCGAGATTACTCGGTGTGGCTCTTCAGTTCGATGGTGAGTCCCTGCGCGGGCATCTCCTGCTTGACCAGGTAATGCGGCGCTTCGGTGCGAACGTACATGATCAGGGTGCCATCGGGCTGGTTGACCTCGACCTTGTACACGGAGAACGACCCCGCCGGCACCATCAATTCCTCTTCACCCAGCACCTCGATCTTGTAGTTCTGGAGCGAGCCGGACTGGCTGTCGAGGAACGGGAACTTGAAGTACTCGCCCACCTCGAGAGGCAGAACGGCAAGCACCAGGTCCAGGGCGCCATCGATGAGCGTGCCGCCGACCAGATCGAGAGCGACGTCCTTGGACCCGTCGGGCATTCCCTCGATCTTGCCCGTCGCCGTGCCGTCCTCTATCTTGTAGACGACCTTCATCTGCTGGGGGCCGGCCGCCATCGAAAAATCGTACAGCAACGGCTCGAAGTTTCCCGCTCCGACGGTGACCGCTTCCGTCATCGAGATCATCCCCGTGATCACCGACGACGACTCGATCGTCTCGCCAGTGCGTTTGACGGAAACGTTCATGACGCCGAGATTCATCTCCTGGACGATCACCGCGTACACCGATTCGTGATCCTTGATCAGCGACGTATCGAAGTCGAAGTCACTGGGCTGGATCGCCAGTTCGTCGCGCGTCATCTCGTTACCCTCGATGTCGTACAACGCGAGCGCCGCAACCGGTTCAACCATGTCGATCACTTCGTTGGCGTCGCCCACCATGACGAGCGCCATCCGGTCGGGGTGCAGGTATTTCTGCATCGCCAACTGGGCGTCTTCTACTTCGACCTTTGCGATTTCCTTGCGATAGCCCTCGAGATACTTCTTGCCCAGGCCGAGCATCTTGACCTGGCTGATCTGCCCGGCGATCTGGTTGGGTGTTTCGATCGTCGTGGGGAAATTGCCGATCAGATACGACTTGGCGTCGTCGAGTTCCTGCTGGGAAACCGGCTCATCCACCATCCTCTCGAACTCCGCCAGCACCTCGACGAGCGCGCTGTCGGTCACTTCGGTGCGCACGTTAGCCGTCATCCGGAAGTACCCGACGTCCACCGGTTTGGTGAACCTGGTGTAGGCGCCGTAGGTCCAGCCCTTTTCCTCGCGGATGTTCAGAAACAGCCGGCCCGTGGCGCCGCCGCCGAGAACCTTGTTGGCCACCGTGACCGACGCCCAGTCGGGGTTGTCGGGACGGAGCCCTATGTGCCCCAGGTAGAGATTGGTCTGGACCGAGCCAGGACGGTGGTAAAGGCTGATGGTCTTCGCCGTCCGCTCGGGGGGTTCAGGATAGGTCACGCGGTCGGGCTCGCCCGGCTCCCAGTCGCCGAAGTACTTCTCTACCGCCTTCTTGACTTCCTTCTGCTTGACGTCGCCCACGACGAAAAGCTTGGCGTTGTTCGCCACGTAGTTCTTCTGGTGGTAGGCCACGATGTCTTCGCGAGTCACAGCTTCGACGGTTTCGACGGACGGTGCCATCGCGTAGGGGTGATGGCCATAGACGACCGTTTTGAAGTGCCGGTCCGCCATCGCATTGGGATCGGAGAGCTCAAATTCCAGAGCCGTCCTGGCGCGCTTGCGTTCCTGCTCCAGTTCGTCTTCCGGAAACGTGGGCCTCAGTACGACGTCGGCCAGAAACTCGTAGGCGATGTCGAGATACTCGGACATGATCGAG
>CBDVDJ010000205.1:0-5641 GCA_965372695.1 uncultured bacterium | reverse complement strand
CCCCCCAGCGAGATGCCCGCTCTTTTTGCTCCCGAGGGAGTCTCAACGGGGTTTGATGTCGTCCATTACCAACTCGATATCGCCATCGACCCGGTGGCAGAAACGGTGGCGGGATACGTTGACGTGACGTTTGCCGTTGTGACCAGTGAACTCGACTCTCTGCTTCTCTATTTCA
The DNA here is from genome assembly GCA_965372695.1 of uncultured bacterium. Lineage (GTDB taxonomy): Bacteria > Krumholzibacteriota > Krumholzibacteriia > WVZY01 > JAKEHA01 > CBDUWU01. The sequence continues at coordinate 5,466 of CBDVDJ010000205.1, read as the reverse complement.
ATGATGACATGAATGTTTCGGGTGTCGAGCGGGGGGCTTTACCGCTCACCTTCTCGCACACCCAGCACCGGATCTTTATTGATCTCGGCGGAACGTTTACGTGGGATGACACGCTGACCGTGAGGGTGGACTATGATGGTTCTCCCGCCGGGAAGGGAATTTATTTTAATTCAAAAGTCATCTGCAGTCTCAGCGAACCCGATCGGGCACGAAACTGGTATCCGTGCTATGACGAACCGTGGGACAAGGCGACCAGCGAGATGATCTGCACGGTGCCCGATGACCGCTACTGCGCATCGAACGGTCTACTAGTATCCGAAACGGACAACCTCGATGGCACCAGAACCTTCCATTGGAGCACGAGGTACGCACATTCCACATATCTCACCTCCATCGCCATATCCGGCTATGTGTCCTTCTCGCAGTGGTACCACTACACACCGACCGACTCGATGGAGATCCCGTACCATGTCTATCCCGAAAAACTCGCCGACGCGCAAATCGCGTTCTCGGAGGCGCCGGCGATGATGTCGTTTTTCTCACAGGCATTTGGCCTGTACCCGTTTATCGAAGAGGTTTACGGGACCGCCTTGGCGGGACTTGGCGGCGGGATGGAGAACTTCACCTGCACGACATACGGAGCGGCTTTTGTCATTGTTGACCACCGTTACGACTGGCTAACGGCCCACGAAATGGCGCACTCGTGGTTTGGAAACAGCGTCACCATGGCGGACTGGCGCGAGATATGGCTGAACGAGGGGTTTGCCACCTATGGCGATGCGTTATGGCAAGAGAACGTCGGAGGTCAGACTGGGTTAAACGCACGGATGGAATCGTTCAAAGCGGCTTATTTTGACGAGGACGCCTTGAACAGGTTCCCGATTTACGATCCCGTTATCATGTGGGGCGCCACCGTCTATGAGAAGGGCGCATGGATATTGCACATGCTCCGGTATGTCGTTGGGGACAACCTTTTCTTTGAGGCACTCCAGACGTACCACCAGACCTTTTCGTTTGATAACGCGACGACCGGGGATCTGCGAACGGTTTACGAGACCGTCTCCGGGATGGATCTCACGGCTTTCTTTGACGAATGGGTGTATCAGGCGGGTTACCCTGAGTACGAGTGCTCGTGGAATTACTACTGGGATGGTGTTACTTACCGGGTAAACTTCTTTGTCGATCAGGTCCAATCCAACGCACCGGTGTTCACAATTCCCATCGAGATTCGTATCACATCAACCGCTGGAGATACGTTCTTGCGGCTACCCGTCTCGAGTGCGTCCGAACTCTACCAGCTCACACTGGAGGACGAACCCACGGGTCTGGATTTTGATCCAGACAATCGCATCCTCAAAACCGACGATATCGTCGTGACCGGTGTCACCGGGACAAGACAGATACCCTCGTTCCAGGTACGGACGATACCAAACCCCACAGCGGGTGATGTCCAGATCGATGTCTTTCTTCCCGAGGCGGGTGATCTCGTTATCGATATCTATGATGTCGCCGGACGTCGAGTCGGAAGGCTTTACCGTCCCAATCTCCCGGCGACCTGGAACTCACTGACGCTCCGTCGTGATGACCCAGACTTGAGCCTCACACGAAGTGGTGTGTATTTCTATCGTGTGACAACCGGGCATAAGGCCGTAACGGGGAAAATCACGATCGTTCGATAGCATTCATAATCGAAAGAGAGAATGTTGCAGGGACAAGGGCAGGAGCGTGGTATGCTGAACGAACGGAATTAGCTTCAACAGACCGGGAGGAACCACAATGCGCAGAGCAATCCCCCCTCTGGTGTGGATGACATTCGCTGCTCTTGTCGTCGCACCCCCCGCAGTCACCCTTGCCGAAAACGTGATGGTCTTCACCGCCAACCAGGACTTTCTATCCCGCATCTATCTGTTGGATACCGACGGCAACGTCATCGACCACCACCAGTACGATTTCTACCGGTGGGTCGGCATGGAAGTGGTCGATGGCGAGCTGTACGTCGCCGACGCGTTCGCACCGAGAGTCTATAAGGTCGACCCGGTGACCGGCGATCTGGAGGTCTTCATCGATGACTGGTCTCTCTATTACTTCTACGATGTTGCCTTCGACGGTACGTATTTCTACGTGGACGAGTGGGACCTGAATCGCTACGACGTGAACGGTAACTACGCGGGCACCGCCAGTTTCGACGAATACGTGCTCGGCTGCGCCTGGGACGGCGATTACTTCTGGACCCTCGATGACGCGAACCTGATCAAGTGCTGGGATCTGTCGGGCTGGCCGACCGTGACACAATTTCCCGACAAAAACTTCACTCCGCCTTCCGCTCAGTGCCGCGGCCTGTATTTCGACGGCGTGTACTTCTGGAGTGCGGAAAGCGGGGACAGCCCCGGTCTGATCTATCAGTTCGACCACAGTGGAACCGTGATAGAGCAGTGGTCAGAACCCGCCTTCAGCGGCTGGGCCGCAGCGTTCATCAAGGACCCGGCAACAGGCATCGAGTCGAGAGAGTTGTCTGCCAGCATCGTTTTCGGTGTGGAAGGCAATTATCCCAATCCGTTCAACCCCACGACGACGATCCGTTTCACTCTCCCTGGCGCTGGCTTCGCCGAGTTGTCGGTCTACGACGCGACCGGGCGAGAGCTCGAAACGCTCTGGGCCAATTTCGCCGAGGCCGGCGTTCACGAGGTGACATGGCGAGCCGATGGGCGTCCCAGCGGCGTTTATTGGGCTGTGTTGAGGGCGGGCGGTCGAACAGCCGCCCACAAGATGGTTGTCTTGAAGTGAACGCACCCCCCGCGTTCTTTTTTTCCCTGGAAAGCGGGGTCCCCGGTGAGAGGGGACCAACACGCGGGACGATAAGGCCATGATGGATCGCGAATGTGTCGATTTCCTGCAATGGGCACTGCCGAGGATGCGCATGCGCTGGCCCGGCTTCCGTAAAGTACGCGGGCAGGTGTGTAAACGGATCTCACGGCGGTTCGGCACTCTGGGCCTGCCGAACGTCACAGGCTACCAGACCTATCTCGAAGCAAACCCGAACGAGTGGAGGACGCTCGCCTCGCTCTGCCGGGTCACCATCTCCCGTTTCTACCGGGACAGGGGCGTGTTCGATTACATCGGCAACGTTGTCCTGCCGCGCCTGGCCGAACGGGCGGAAGCCGACGTGGCGTGTTGGAGCGTCGGATGTGCCTCGGCTGAAGAAGCCTACACCATGCAAATCCTCTGGAAGCTGCGTGCGGCACCGTCCACGGTCGGGAAGACCCTGCACGTGCTTGGCACAGACTCCGACCCGACCATGCTCGAACGAGCCCGCGAAGCGGCGTATCCTGCAAGCGCGCTCAAGGACCTCCCTCCGGATCTCGCCGCGCAAGCGTTCGAACACTCAGGCGATATGTTCCTGCTCGGTTCACGATTCAAAGAAGACGTGCGTTTCGAGCAACGAGACATTTGCGAATCGATGCCCTGTGGACCTTTCGATATTATTCTGTGCAGAAACCTCGCCTTCACCTACTTCGAGGAAGCGTTACAGCGCGAGATCTTGCAGAAATTGCTGGCAGGTCTTCGTGAGGATGGAGTTCTTGTCACCGGTTTGCACGAATCACCGCCCACGAGTGGTCTCGGCCTCACAGCCGAAGCGCCCGCCATCTACGAACGAACCTGCGCATGATCGGCGGACGACGGCGCGATCTTGCCGCCTCCCGGGGTATCGGCCCCATGGCGTCTTCCGTGCGTGACTCAATGGATGAGCGTTATCTTGCGCGACACAATCACGCTTCCCGTTCTCACCCTGCAGAAGTAGACGCCCGATCGGGACTCCAGTCCGTCGTTATTGCGACCATCCCAGCGGAAGTGCATCAGTCTCTGGCTTGCGTTTCCGGCGAAGAGATCGCGCACCTTACCACCCCGCACGTCGTAAATCGTCACCTCAATCGGCCCCGTCGTCGGAAGCGACAGCACGATTTGCATGGACTGGCCGGTCGAAAGTGGATTGGGAAAAGCGCGGAGCGAAAATGGCGGTACCACGCCGCCCGGTTCGACGGCTGTGATCCGGTCGATGCCGAGGACAGCTCCAACCACGCGTGGATCCGACCGAGGAAAGAGATCCTCGCGATCTGACGAGAAGCCGCCGTGCTCCATGAAGTGCAGGTTGTAGTACGGGACGTCCACGGATGTGTCATCCATTGGGTTGACCACTTCGGCATAGCCCATGTTGATCAACTCGCCGCAGGTCAGGCACGCATAATGGCCGCGCAGGGGATGTTCGACGACGTAGCGGTAATTGGGATCGGGGTCGCGCGGCAGCATCTGGACGGCGATCGCCATGTTCGCGGCAAGCTCACGGCCGTCCGGGATCCCGTTGCCGTTCTCATCGGGTTCTGTCGAGCCAAGATCGAAGTACAGTTCTTCCTCGTCTTTGAGACCGTCCCCGTCAGTATCGTGTGCGACGGGCAGCCAGTGCGCCGTGCCGCCTCCGGTGAGTACAGCGTGCAGTGCTACAGGCAGCACACGGCCATCGTTGTACGTGCCGTTGTAGACGAGCCCGCCGTGGGCACGTGTGTGCAGACCGACGAAGGGAACGTCGATCGAAAGACCCTCCAGGGGATTCACAATTCTGGCGAAGCCCATATTCAGCGTGATCCCGCACACCTCGCACTGCTCGAGTCCATCCATCCACATTTCCAACATGTACGGGCCCTCAGAGACTTCTTCACGTGGAAGTTCTGCGATGAGCGGCAGAAGGCCCTCCGCAATCTGAGGCCCATCAGTCAACGAATCGCCGTCCGTGTCTGCAATGGACGGGTCGGTGCCAAGCGGCGGTTCCTCCTCGGAGATCAGGCCGTCGTTGTCCGGGTCCTCTCCTTCCACGGGAAGCACGTGCGGGGGATCGGAGGGAGTGAGGATACGCTTCAGAACGTCCAGATCGACTCGGCCCGAGTGAATGGTCCCGTCGTACCCGAGACCTCCGTGGTCCAGGTAGTGGAGCGCCATGTACGGGAGATCGACGGCAAGTCCGCGGGGTACGTGCCGTATGGTGACAAAACCCATATTCACGCTGGCGCTGCAGGCCCGGCATGTTTCGAGCCCGAAAGTCGGATGCTCTTGAATCTCGACGCCTGGCGGTGGCGCCGCCAGGAGCTGACTCAGCAATTGGGCGATCTGAACGCCATCCAGGACGAGGTTCTGGTCGGTGTCCTGGTTTTCCCAGTCTGTGCCGGCGAGTATCTCTTCCGCAAACGAAAGGTAGTCCAGATCGTTATCGTCACACACGGGAAGCCAGTGGGAGTCCTGCCCCAGGGCAGGGAGTGCAGTGGCGCCAAGCACGAGGGCGACGCCGGCAGCAACTCTTGCAAGCGCGCCTGGCAACCCGGTCGACGGGCGCGTCCTGGCCCCGGAGTTCCGGCCGAAGCGCCGTTGGCATTCCATGTGGATACGGCGGTACTCCCGAAGGAGTGAAGCTGTCGATGG
>CBDVDJ010000204.1:0-5644 GCA_965372695.1 uncultured bacterium | reverse complement strand
ATGGTGGTGAGCGCCGCCATCGACACGGGCCGCATACGACTCACCCCGCTCTCGATCACCGATTGGTAGCGGTCCATACCCGACTTGATGTTCGAGTCGATCTGGTCGATCAGAACGATCGCATTCTTGATCAGCATCCCCGCCAGGCTCATCAGCCCCAGCAGCGCCATGAACCCAAAGGGCTGCTTGAAGATCGCCAGCCCCACCGTCACGCCGATGATCGACAGCGGCACGGTGAGCCAGATGATCAACGGTTGCCGGAACGCGTTGAACAGGAAAATGACGACGAGAATCATCATTCCGAAATAAATCGGAATCGACCCGGCCAGCTGCTTGGACGCGTCGGCCGAATCCTCCGCCTCCCCCGACCACGCGATGAAGTAACCCGGCCTGTCCGCCAGCGGGATGATGTCATCATACGCGATCGGTATCGTCGTCGCGTTATATTTCGCGAAGGGGTCGTCGCCGGGCCCGAATTCCTTGCCGAGGTAAGCGCCGACGTCGACGCCGAGCGCCTGCTCGATCTTCGGTTTGATCCGGTTGAGCACGACCGAGTTCAAACCGCTGCGCGCGTCGCAGTGGATCTTGATCATCGACCGGCGGTGGTAGCGCGAGACACGCGAATCCTCGGTGATCGTCTCCAGGCCGCTGACGAGCTGCGACATGGGGACGTTCTGCTGCGCCACGGGGCTGTATATCTGCAGCGCCCGGAGATCCTCCATCGACATGCGCTCGAGCTCGGGCGCGCGCGTGACTATGGGGATGAGCTCGATGCCCTCGCGATAAAGCCCCGCCTGCATTCCCTCGAAATTGGTCGCGATCGCATCGGCCACCTGGGGCCGGTCGATGCCGAGGCGCCGCGCCACGTCTTCTCTCAAGATCGGCCGGATCACCTTGACTTCGTCGCCCCACTCGGTCCGGATCGCCTTGGCGCCGCCATTCTCGCGTATGACCCGGACAGCTTCGTCGGCCAGCTGCCGCAACACCTGCCGGTCGGGACCGTTGATCCGGAGCTGTATCTTGCCGCCCTCACCCGGGCCGAGGTTGAACTTCTTCAGGTTGACCGTCACGTCGGGGAACATCTCGTCGAGGTCGGCCTGAATCTCCAGCTGGATATTGTCGATGAGATCGTAGTCATCCACCGACACCAGAAGAACCGCGTACTGCGACTCGGCATCGATCGGGACCGTGTACGTCAACAGGAACCGCGGGTGGCCCGCCCCGATCGCCGACGCCACCTGGGTGACGCCATCGACGCCGAGGAGGTATTCCTCCATACGCTCCACACCCTTCTCGGTCTCGCGTATGTGAATGCCCTCGCGCCACTGGCACTCGATCATGAACTGCGGGCGCGACGACGACGGAAAAAACATCTGGTCGAGGAAGCCGAACCCGATCATGGCGGCGACGAACAATCCGGCGGCCACACCGATCGTGACCCATCGGTACTGTATCGCGGCCTTGAGCCCCTTGACGTAGCCCTGGTAGAACTTGCCCGCGTACGGATCTTTTTCGGCCCCGCCGTCACCGCTTTTGGGGGGCTTCATCATTTGATAGGTGATCAGTGGAGTCGTAGTGAGAGCCGTCAGCCAGCTCAGCGACAACGAAATCAGGATCACATAATACAGCGACCGGCAGTACTCGCCCGTCTGGTTTTGCATTCCCCCGATAGACGCGAACGCCAGTACCGCCACCGCGGTGGCGCCGAGGAGCGGTATCGCGTTCTGGCTGACCACCTCCTTCGCCGCCACAATTCCATCCATTCCCTTCTCGATACGGACCTTCATCCCGTCGACGATGACGATGGCGTTGTCGACGAGCATACCGAGCGCGATAATCAGCGCGCCCAGAGAAATCCGCTCGAGCGTGATCTGGTAAAACCCCATTACCGTGAACGTGGCCGCGATGGTGAGGAGCAGGATGAAACCAATGATCAACCCGCTCTTGAGCCCCATGAAGATCAACAGGATCACGACGACAATCACCACGGCTTCGAGCAGGTTGATGACAAAACCGTTGGTCGCCTCGGTGACCGTATCCGACTGGAGGGATATGACCTCGAGGTTCACCCCCAGTGGAATCTGCGGTATCAATTCACGAATGCGCTTGTCGACGCCCTCGCCCATCACCACCGCGTTGCCCCCGATAATCGTGGAAATGGCGATACCCAGGGCCGGACGTCCGTCGACTCGCAGAATCGCCTTCGGGGGGTCCTGATAGTCGCGCACGACCGTCGCGACGTCCTTGAGGTATACCAGCCGGCCGCCTTTGCTCGATATGAGTAGTTCCCCGAAGTCCTCGGGCGACTCGAAGACACCCGTCGGGACCACCGCCATGAATTCCGTTCCCACCTTGATCCTGCCGCCGTCGGCAGGGAGATTCTTGGCCTGGAGCGCGTCGAAAATTTCCTGGCGGGTGATGCCGAGGTTGGTCATCTTGACCCGCGACATTTCGACGTAGACGACTTCCTGCTGGACGCCCATGAATTTGACCTTCTTGACGTCCTGGACAACGGTCAACTCGCGCTTCAACAACTCGGCGACTTTCTTGAGCTCGGCCATCGAGTAGCCGTCGCCGGTGAGAGCGAGGTACACCCCGTAGACGTCGCCGAAGTCGTCGTTGACGACCGAGGGCCCGGCGCCCGGCGGGAGGTACTTCTGGTAGTCGTTCACCTTCCTTCGGAGCTCGTCCCACACCTGGGGCAGCATGTCCATGGTGTAATTGTCCTTGATCTTGACCTTGACCACGGACATTCCGCGCGACGAATACGATTCGACGCGTTTGAGCTGACCGAGCTCCTGGGCGGCCTTTTCGATCTGTTCGGTGACTTCCTTTTCGACTTCGGCGGCGGACGCTCCGGGATAAGGGGTGATCACCACCGCGTCCTTGATGGCAAATTCGGGGTCTTCCAGCCGCGGTAGTCCCATATAAGCGTTGTAGCCGACGTACAACAGGACAACCGTGATCGTCCACGTGATGACTTTTTTCTTTATTGATATTTCAGCAATATTCATATCGGGTCCTTATCGGCCTGTTACTCTTGCTCTTCCCAGAACCGCACCTTCATTCCCTCGCTCAAATGGGCCAGGCCCGCGATCACGACGCGTTCGCCGCCCTCGAGACCATCCAGAATTTCGATCGCCGCGGTGCCCCGCATCGAACCGACGGCGACCTTCCTCTCGTGGACGGTCATATTGTCCGTGTCGACCACCCACACGACCTTGTCGCCCCCGGGGGAAGTCTTGACGGCGATCGCCGGTACCGAGATCGGCACCTCGATACTGGCGCCGGGTTTGATACTGATCACACTTCGCACCAGTGCCGTCATTCCAGGAAGGAGCGCGATGTCCCCCGGCTGCGGCATGATGAACACGACCTCGAAGGTCTGCGTCTGCGGATCGGCGCGCGCGGCGATCTCTTTCAGAGTGAGCTCATAGCGTTTGCCGGGCCTGGCGTCGAATTCCGCGTACATCTTGATATCGAGCTGGGACTCGAACTGCTGGATCAGCGCGACCATGTTCTCGGACGCGTTGATCTTGACCTCCACGATCGTCGTGTCGTTGAGGTCGACGACCTCCTCCTGCGCCCGGATGTCCATGTGGTTTTCAACGTAACGGTTGCCGATCATTCCGGCGAAGGGTGCGCGCAGGTACGTGTAACCCAGATTCTTCTCGGCTTCGTCGAGCCTGGCCCTGGCGACGTCCCTTTCGGAGCGGCGCTGGTCGAGGTCGGCTAGTGGCACGGCGTCGGTCTCATAGAGCCGCTCGTAGCGCTTGAAATCCGACTCGGCGCGCTGAAACGTCGCCCTGGCTTCCTCGACGGCGATCTCGTAGTCGCGTGGGTCGAGGCGGGCGATCAGCTGACCCTTCTCCACCGCCTCGCCCTTTTTGACGGGAAGCTCGACGATCCGTCCCGGCACGCGGAACGATACGAGCAGTTTGCTGCCCGCGTCGACCCGGCCGGGAAACGTCTGCTCACCCTCGGCAAATCCCACGACGACCGCCGTCTTGACGGGGCGTACGATCACCGCCGGTTCACCCTCATCCTTTTTCCCGCAACCCGAAGCAAGAATCAGCGGGACCAGGATGAGAGGAACTGCGGCTGACATGCACATATTATGGATCTTCATGACTCGTCTCCTTTTTCGGGACGCGGACGGCTACTGGGTCTCGCTGGCTAGTATTCTCTGCCTGATATCCTCGACAAACTGGTCGATCTCGTTCTGGCTCCTGGTTTCGCTGAAGAACGCCACGGCCCGCTGGAAATCGATCGAGTCGATGAGAAACGTGTAAAATGACACCAGCGCGTCCTGCTCGGCGGTGAAGCTGGCCGCCTGGGCGCTGATGAGATCGGTAATGTTGACAATACCGTTGGCGTACTGGTCACGAACAACATCGAAGTTCTTGCGGGCGTTTTCCGCGGCGATTCGCGAGTATTCGATGTTGGGGAGCGACGCCTGGAGCTGACGCAGCGAGCTGCGTGTGCGCTGCTCGACGAATTGATTGGCGAGCAGCAAACGGCGTTCGAGTTCGATGATCAACGACTGGCTCAACTTCATGTCGTACACCCGCCTGGTTCCCTGGAATATGGGAAGCTCGGCCACGATACGCATGTCGAAGAAATCTTCTCCTAGTTGCGGTTCATCGGGTGACTGCCAGAAGTTGTAGTTATAGCCGAAGTTGAAAAACACCTTGGGGACGATGAAGCTCCGTTTGTTGTATCCGAGCTGGATGCTCTCGGCTTCGATGTTCTTGACCAGAAACATCCTCTCGGGAGAGTTTTCCAGGGCGATATCGACGGCCACTTCGGTAAACCGGTCGAAGTTCGCCTGCGACTCGAGCGCGAACCCGAATTTCTCGCGAAGAAGTTCAAAGGTTTCTGAGTCTTCATCCATTGGTTCTGGACGCCAGCGTTTCTGCAACGGGGCGCCCAGCAATCTGTTCAACTCGATCCGCTGCGTCTCCATCAACGATTCGACGTCCATGACGCCGGTCCGTTGCTGGTTGAGCTCCGCCGTCCAGCGATACACCTCGTCGCGGCCCGCGTGCCCCACTTCCACGCGCATCTTTGAGATATCGAGGTTGCCCTCGGTGAGGCGAAGGTTTTCGAGCGCGATCTCGTAGAAGAGCCGCGTCTGGACGTACCCGAGATACGCGGAGCCGGCGCTGACATAAACGTCCAGCCGCTCCGACTGATTCTTGAACATCGCCGCTTCGTACTCGCGCCCCGTAGAGCGGAAGTCGCTGATGAACTGGTCGTCAAATATCATCTGGCTCAAGCTGATGTTGGCGCGGGCCCACCGTTGGGGAAAGACAGTGCCGACGAGAGGGTTTTCGACGTTGATGTACTCTCCCCCGACGCCGAGCTGAGGATACAACGAACTCCGGTCGATCTGCCTGAAGCGCTCCGCCGTCTGTACTTCCTGGTTGCTGATCAAGAGCGATATGTTGCCGGAATCCGCTATTGCCATAACGGTGCGCAAGGTCAGGCTGTCCGCTTGCGCCTCGAGGGCTTCCGGGTGGAGCAGCGTGCCCAGCACCCTCACCTCGAATGTCAGCGCGAAGCCGATCTTGGCCGCCGTTTTTCCGTTGATCACGAGCTTCGAGTCGGAAATCAACAGGACGGGCAGTTTGTCCGTCGACGA
>CBDVDJ010000203.1:0-5659 GCA_965372695.1 uncultured bacterium | reverse complement strand
TCTGCTGGGTCTGACGCTCGAGTTTTACGAGCATCTCGATCCGGAAATACGACGCCGGCGGTACATACACCCGGGACGTCGGGCGCGTCGGCGAGGGGCCGGGAGAATACCGCCGGATCCTGGGGATGAAGTGCCTGCCCGACGGCACGCTCGCCGTCCTCGACGCGCCCCACCGGATCATCCTCTTCTCGCCGGACGGTGAATACCTGCGCGATTTCCGCGTGCCCAGCCAGCTCCACGCATGGCGAATGCTCGAGTACGACGTCGACGGCAACCTCTACGTCCGCGCCGTCGAAGCCAATGCCGGGGAGTTGCGCACCGCCGATGAATGGCCGATGGTGCTGGTCAAGCTCTCGCCAGCGGGAGAGGTGCTCGGCCGTATCCCGCTCCCGCCCGAGGACAAGAGCGGTGAGAGCTTCGTCCTGACGACGTCGGAGGGCCCCGCGTGGTATCCCGTCTTTTCGACGCGGCACGCGTGGAGCCCTCTCGGATACGTCGTGTCCGGCCGTAACGACACCTACACGATCACCCTCCATCATCCCGACAGCACGACGACCCGGATCGGCAGAGACATCCCGCCGGAGCCTTTGACCGGACCTGAGCAGGACATGTGGCGGGCGTGGGCGGACCATTTCCAGGGAACCCGCGGTGGCGGTTACCCGCCACCTCCCGACGTAAAGCCCTATTTCAAAGATATCTACACGGGCAAGGACGGCACGGTCTGGGTCCATCGACACGTATCCGCCCAATGGCGCGATTTCCCACCCAGGCCGCAGGGCGACGAGCGGCCGCTCCTTTCGTGGCGCGAGCCGGTTACGTTCGACGTTTTCGAGGCCGGGAAAACATTCCTCGGCACCGTCGTCATGCCGCCGGGAGCGCTGATGGTGGTTGCCGGGGACCGGTTCGTCTGGGGTATAGTGACCACAGAGACCGGCGAACAAGTCGTCCGTTGGCGTATACAATAGGAAGTGATCTCTCGTGAAACTCCCTTCGATCGAATACGCCGCCACCGAGGCGAAACGAACGGGCCTGCGGTTTCCGCTGGCGCTGGCCTGCGGCGTCACGGCCGCGGTCACGGCCATGATCCTCATCGACCATCGGGGTGATAACTCCCTGCTGGTCCGCCTGCTGATGGCCTCGCAGATCGGTATCCCCACGATGATCGCGATCACGCTCCTGGCCGAGCAGCGCGGCGCGGCGTACAGCCCGAGAGTCCACTGGATCTACCAGCTCGCCGGCGCCGGGCTGGTCATCGCATACTTCTTCTCGCTTCCCGTCGATGTCGGCGCGCAGGCGTTCACGCACTTCTTCCAGCTCAACATCGGTCTCCACCTTCTAGTCTCCGTCGTCGCGTACATCCACCGGGCCGACGCCAATGGATTCTGGCACTACAATGAAACCCTGTTCCGGCGGCTGCTCACAGGCCTGTTGTTTTCCGCCACCCTGTTCGGCGGCCTCAGCGTCGCGATCCTGGCGATCGACCAACTGTTCGGCGCCAACGTCGGCGGAGACATCTACCCCCGCCTGTGGTTCGGAATCGTGTTTATTTTCAACACGTGGTATTTCCTCGGTGGCATTCCGTCCGACTTCGAAGAACTGTCGGCGCGCCGGGACTACCTGCCCATCCTCAAGGTCTTCTCGCAGTACATTCTCGCGCCGCTGGTCGCGATCTACCTGGTCATCCTGCTGGTTTACTTCTTCAAGATTGTCGTGACCACCGAGTGGCCGAGCGGGTGGATCGGGTGGCTGGTATCGAGCGTGGCGGGAGCCGGGCTCTTCTCGCTGATGCTGCTCAACCCGCTGGTGGGACAACCCGCCAACCGGTGGATCAATACCTACGCGCGGCTGTTCTACATCTTTCTCCTCCCGGCCATCGTGATGCTCCTGCTGGCCGTCTTCAAACGCGTCGCCCAGTACGGCATCACGGAAAACCGCTACTTCTTGATTGTACTCACGATCTGGCTTGCGTTCATAACGCTCTACGGCCTGATCGCAAAGAAAAAGTCGATCCGGGTCATCCCGCTGACGCTTTGCCTGGTCGCTTTCGTCACCTCGTTCGGCCCCTGGGGAGCCTACAGTGTTTCCAGGTCGAGCCAGACCCACCGGCTGCACGTGATGTTGCAGTCGAACGACCTGCTCGTCGACGATAAACTGACACCGGCATCGCACGATGTCGACAAGCGCGACCAACGGGAGATCGGCGCGTGTTTCGACTACCTTATCGACAAACACGGTCTGGAGTCGGTGTCCCCGTGGTTCGACGACACGCTCGCCGCCCGGATCGATTCCATCCCGGGCTACGGCCCGCGCAACAAGCGGAACCATCACGAGATTACGCCCGAGATCGTGGGCTATCTCGGGGCCGGGTACGCCCCGGAGTGGGAGCGCTCGACCTCGAACGTATACCACTTCGCCAGAAGCGCGCCCGACGTCACGCCGGATATTGACGGCTACAGCGACGCCGTTTATCTCAATATGTCGGTCGCGTCGCTCGAGGTGTTTACCGTCGCCGGCGCCGAGTACCGGGTCGCGATGTCCGATGGTGTCCCCGGCATCGATATCACCGCCCCTGATGGTCCCACGCTTCAGATACCATTCCCTCCGTTGTTCAACACCCTCCGGGAGCGCGCCACGGGCCGGGGCGTGTATACAAACGTGCCCGGTGAACTGCTCGACCTGGACGTCGCGGGTGAGACATTCGACGGCCGCTTGCTGATAGTCGAAATTCAGTGGACCGACGAAGGAACGGTCAGCACCCTTCGCAACCTCGAAGCCTTTCTACTCATGGACGTGCACGAATGACCGACAGACAGGATTACAACATCAACAAGGACGTTCGTTTCGCGCCCCTCGAGCTGATCGACGTGGGGAAACTGGCGAGTGAGTACGACGAGCGGTGGTTCAACCAGACCCTCTGCCGCGTCAACGACTGCGTCGTTCGTCTCGGCATCATCCAGGGTGAATTCCACTGGCACAAACACGACGACGAGGACGAAGTTTTTTACGTCGTGGAGGGCACACTCCTCGTCGACCTCGAAGGCAGGACCCACGAGCTGGGCCCGAAGCAGAGCATCATGGTACCCCGCGGCGTCGTCCACCGCACACGCGCGCCGGAGAGAGTAGTAATGTTGATGATCGAGGGCAGCGGCGTCGAGCCCACGGGGGACTGAGCGTGGCGAAATCCGCCGCGCCCTGCGCGAACTCTGGACAAATAACTCCGCTGTGTTGTCCGACACTCCCGGCATCACTTTTGGTACAATCGAGGACTCCTGGAACGAATACCTGGACGAACCGCCGCGGAGGTGTACGATGAAGAACCGTTTTTTCCCCAACGAATCCCCACAATACCGCAAGGCCCGCGACGAACTGCTCGCCGCGGAGAACGCGCTGCGCCAGCATACCGAAGACGTCGCTGCGCTGAGACGGAAACTCCCGCCCGGCGGCCCGATCAAAGAAGACTATCTCTTTGACGAAATTGGCCCCGATGGCGGCGTCAAACAGACGAGACTCTCCGAGCTGTTCGCCGCCGGCAGGGACAGCCTGATGCTGTACGGTTTCATGTACGGCCCCGCGCAGGAGCAGCCCTGCACCATGTGCACCTCTATAGTAGACGGGCTCAACGGAAACGCCGGCGACATCACGCAGCGGATGAGCCGGGCCATCGGCGCCAGGTCGCCGATCGAGCGCATCCCCGAATTCGCCAATAGCCGCGGGTGGAACCACCTGCGCATGTTGTCGTCATCGAACAACACGTACAACTTCGACTACCAGGGCGAGGACGAAAACGGCAACCAGCTGCCGATGGCCAACGTGTTCGTCCGCCGCGGCGACGCTGTCCACCACTCCTGGGGCTCCGAGTTGCTGTTCGACGAATTCGTCACCGGGAATACGCGTCACGTCGACGTTTTCTGGCCCCTGTGGAACGTCCTCGACCTCACACCACAAGGCCGCGGCGACGACTGGTATCCGTCACTTTCATACAAGGATTGATCGAAATGGCCGAACACAATTGCGAGAACTGCGGTTTTCGCGCTAAGTACGACGACAATCCGGGTTCGCTACTGGGCAGGTTGTGGCGCTTCCACGCCGCCTGGTGTCCCGGGTGGAAGAAATATATGGGATCGCTCCCGGACGATAAACGCGTGGAACTCGCATCGCGTTACAAACTCAAAAAGTACATGTAGGCAAATCGAAAGGACTCCCGCATGCTGCGAATTGCTGCACTCTTCATCATCGTCGTTCTGACCGGCTGCTCGTCGATCGACGTTTCCACCAATTTCGACGCCGACAACGACTTCACAGGCTACAAGACCTTCGCCTGGATGAAGGAAGATACGTCGGGCAAAGAATACGCCTACGACGGGCCACTCGACGAGCAGATCCGGTCCGCCGTCGACACCCAGCTCGAATCCTCGGGATTGACCAGAGCGGATGGGCCCGCCGACGTGCTCGTCGTCTACCACGCGGGCGGGGAGCAGCAGGTCGAGGCGGCCGACTGGGGATCCGGCGGCTGGTGGGGCCGGGGAGGCGGTGAGGAAAACACGTACCACAAGGGCACCCTCATCGTTGACCTCGTCGACGCAGCGACCCGCAAACTCGTCTGGCGCGGCACGGCGACCAGGGCCCTGTCGGAGGAGCCGTCGCCCGGGACCCAGAAGGACACCATCGATAAAGCGGTTGAGAAAATGTTCAAGAAGTACCCGCCGACTTAGTTCTTCTCCGTCACCCACTCGAACGACCAGACCAGTGCCACGATGAACAGATTCTGCTCGGGAACGAGGTGGTTGTCTTCCCCCGCGTAAAAACCGCCGTCGTCCCCGGTCGACCGGTCGTAGCGGTACTCGATCCGCGCCGACAAGTCGTTGTGCTCGAGGAAACTCGTGTGGTACTCGACCGTCGTCGTCAGCGCGCGGATCGTCTGCCGTGCGCTCGTCATCAACCCGTCGGGGTCCCAGTAAAACTCGGGCCTTACCGCGAAGCGCCACGAACGGGTGATGTCGATCCCCGCCCACACGGCGCCCGAACTCCACTTTTGATAAGGCGTGTCGGGCAGCCACGCCTGGCGCGCGTGTCCGAAGTCGATGGACGCGGCCAGGCGGTACATGCCGTAGCGCCATTCGACGATGGTATTGGAGAGGAAGCGCCAGTAGTCGATCGACGTCTCCGGCTGCTCGGGACCGTAGTACAGATTCTGGATAAAGGTGAGGGAGCTCGCCGGCTGCCACGTCAGCTGGAGGCCGAGCGTCGGCGAGTCGTTCGGCCAGGCGAGATAGTTGTACCCGGTCATCACCCAGAACTCGGCGGAGAATTTGTCGTGGAAGGGGTACTCCACCATCGCGCCCCAGGAAAAGTATGGCACGTAGTCGGTGAGATACCCGCGGGTGTAATTGGGATTGGGCAGGGAGCGATACGACTCGTACGCGATGAATCCGCTCATCAGGCCGCCCGTCACCGCGAGCCCGTTTCCCACCGGGAAAAGGTAGGTCAGCGAAGTGACCCCGAGTTTTGCCCACGTGTCCGCGTCGTCGATCGGCTCGTACTGCGGCGGCGGCGGCGAAGTTACGAGACCGTCGATATCCACGCCGGTCTGGAGCCCGAATTCGAACCCCCACCGCGAAGAAGACGTCGCCTCCTTCTGGATATATCCCGTGATGTTGTT
>CBDVDJ010000202.1:0-5684 GCA_965372695.1 uncultured bacterium | reverse complement strand
TCAAGGATATGGGCTTCGAGAACCAGAGCAAAGGCGATTTCCTCGACGCGCGAGTCGCGTATAATAACAAGGATGACCAGCTCTTGAAGCTCAAGCGTCTCGGTGCTCTTTCGATTCACACCAAGCAGCTGGATATGGCGCTGTCAAGTGACGAGCTGGCCGACTGGTACGAAGAGGAAATAAAGCGAAAACTGGATTCGTTGCAGGCATGAACGGAAAAAACGACAGACTGCTGGCGACGGTAAACAGAATTCTGGAATGGCGGGGGTTGTTCATTTTCAACATGATCATCCTCGTCGCCCTCATGGTGCTTGCGTTCTGGGTTTCCTGGCGCAACCTCGACTACATCAAGCTCATTGTAACAAACGAGTTCAACCAGCAGCAGCTCATCCTGGCGCGGCAGGTCGCCCGTGACGTCGAGTCGTCCATCGACGACATCAGCCGGAGTCTGCGTTTCGAGAGCCGCATCGGCGAGCGCTCGGTCCAGGATGCGCACGTCGTGAGGAGCGAGCTGGCCGCGATGGTGAGCCGTCTGGGCGACGAGGGGGTCGTTTCCATCTACTCGCTGCTTCCGGGCCCCGTGGTGTTTGTCGCGGACTCCACCGGCGTTTCGACGGGGAGTGTCGAGGAGTTTCGCCGCCTGGGCTTTTTTTCGCGAATGAGTGAAGCGGCCCGGTCCGGAGTGATGGTTTTTGACGCGGGGTTCGGACGGGGCCCTGCGGGTGGAGTGAGCCGGATGGTGAATATCGCGTCGCTCGTGGAAGTGCCGGGGGGGGAAAGCTATTTCCTTGTCGCCGTCACGGACGTCTCCCGGCTGGTGCGGCGGGTCGCGCAAACGGTGACTTCGGGCGAAATGGGGTACAGCTGGGTAATCGACGAAAAAGCGCGGTTTCTCTACCACCCGAGGGCGGACTTTGTGGGCAGGAATTCGATCGAGGCCAGGAGGGATGTGATGCCCGACGTCTCGTTCGACGAGATCGACCGGCTGCAGAGCGAGAGAATGATTACCGGCGGAGAGGGCACAAGCAGGTACGTTTCCGGATCGCACCGCGATGTCGAGGGCAGAATGCAGAAGCTCATTGCGTGGTCGCCCATACGCGTCGGAAACACCGACTGGGTGTGGTCGGCTGCGGTCGTGGCGCCGGAGTATGAGGTTCGCTCCGTGATTCGCCGGATGTTTTTCCGCCAGTCGGTCCTCGAGGGGCTCCTCATCATCGGAATTTTCGTCATCAGCTTCATGGCGTTTGCCTACAAGAGGCGGTTGTCGAACGTGCTGAGCGATAAACTCCAGCAGGCCGAACGGTCGCTGCACCAGACCGAGGAATACTACCGGTCGATATTCGAAAGCGCGCAGGATCCGATTTATCTGCTCGACGAAAACATACGCTTTATTTCCATGAACATGTATACCGCCAAGATTCTCCGGAACATGATCGCCGCCAGGGACCGGGGAGCGGCGGGCGCCGCCTTCGGGCCGGAACAGTTTTCCGGCATGAAGATCTCGGACGTTCTGGACGACGAACACGGTGCGTTCCTCGAAGCCCGGGTCAAGAAGGCGTTCTTTCGCAAAGTGCCGGAGACGTTCGAGCACCGCTTCCGGGTGGGGGACCGGTACTACCATTTCAATACCCGCTACATCCCGATTTTCTCCGAGGATGGAGGTTCCGTGTCGTCGGTTCTGGGGATCTCCCGCGACATTACGGAAAAAAAGGAGATGGAGCATCTGATTTACAATACCGAGAAGCTGGCGTCGCTGGGTACGCTGGCGGCCGGTGTCGCCCACGAGATCAACAATCCTCTTGGGGTGATCCTGGGTTTCACCGACCTCATGCTCGATCGCACCGAAGAAGGCACCCGTGCTTTCGAAGACCTGAAAATCATTGAGGAGAACTGCCTCAACTGCAAACGCATCGTGGAAAACTTGATGAGTTTCGCCAGGGTGACTGAAGGGATCGAAGAGGTGGTCGATCTCAACACGGCCGTCGATGCAGTGGTGAGGATCGTCCAGAGCACGCTGCGCACGACCGGGATCGAATTGAGGGAGCGCGTGCAGGAGGGCCTGCCCGGGGTCCGGGGCGACACGAGAGAGATTCAGCAGGTGTTTTTCAACCTGATAAATAACGCGGTGTTTGCGATGCGTGAGTGTGGCGGCGAACTGCTCATCGAGACGGTCGTTCTCCCGGGAACCGTCGAGATCCATTTCGTCGACCAGGGAACTGGAATCGCAGAACACATCGGCAACCGGATCTTTGATCCGTTTTTCACCACCAAAGAGGTGGGAGAAGGAACGGGGCTGGGATTGAGCGTTTCCTATGGTATAGTCCAGAAGTACGGTGGATCGATCAGGTATACGAGTGTCGCCCGGAGCGAGGCGAAACCGGACGTGGAAATCGGCACCAGATTTGTTGTTTCGCTGCCGATTTTCGATCCGTCACAACAGACAGGCTGACCCGCGACGGGTGCAAGGAGGACCCCGATGCCGCAGAAGATACTGGCAGTAGACGACCAGCCTCATATGCTGGTTCTCCTGGAGCGAATCGTTCGGGAGCAAACGAAATACGAATTCACATCGACCAACAATCCTCTCGAGATCCCCGGACTGCTCGAACACAACACCTATGACGTCATTATCACCGACCTCAAGATGCCGGGTATGGATGGCCTCGATATCCTCGACTACGTCAACCAGAACGAACGGCACGAAAAGGTCATTATCATCACGGCGTTCGGCGAGCTGGAGACGGCCATACGGGCGATGACGGGAGGAGCGTTCGACTACATCACCAAGCCGTTCAGGAAAGAGCAGATCCTGCACACCATCGACCGCGCGATGAACTGGCAGATCCTCGAAAGCGAGGCGTTGGCGTGCCATGAAATGTGCGTAGCGGAGCCGTACGCGGCCGCGGAGGTGGAATTCCGCCGGCGCTACGTGCTCAAGATGGCCGCGCGTTGCGAGCACAATATAGACGAAATCTGCGCCAAAAGCGGGTTGAGCAGAGAAGAAATAGTTGCTATTGTCGGGACCTGACAGTCCCACCCCGGCTCACACCGATGAGTCACAAATACGTTGATTCAAAACTCGTTACCTGGAGCTGACATGCCCAAGCAGATCACAATGGCGGACATCATGACGCCGATCGATCAGTATGTGCACGTCCCTTTCTGGTACAGCGTTCGCGAGGCGATGGCCGCGTTGAACAAGGGACCCAAGCGGGAAGGGTGTTCGTCGATCGAGCGCGTCGTCCTCGTGTTTGATAATGCATATAACCTCGTGGGCGCGGTGAGGCGCCTGAACCTGTTGCAGGGTCTGGAACCGAGTTTCCTGCACACGGAAAGCTCGAAGACCAGGGGACAGAGGGCCTTGTTCACGGTCAAGGACGATGTTTCCCTCTCGGTCGTCGACGAAGACCAGTCGCAGAAGAATATGCGTCGCCGGTCGGAACGCCCGATCGAAGACGTCATGACGCCCATTACAGTTACGTTGAACGTCGACGACCAGATCATCAAAGCCGTTTTTAATATGGCGAAGATCGAAGTCGGTGTTATTCCGGTCCTCGAAAACAACGCCGTCGTTGGGGTCGTCACGGTCGATGAGTTGTTCAAAGTCGTTGCGACGATTGTTATCTGATTCGTTTCCCCCTCGTGAGGGCATGTCGCCGGAGCCGCCATGAAAATCAGGAACCTTGTGAATCGACTGGGGGGGGGAGCGGATGGGGGGGGGCGTCCCGCAGGGCTGCCGCCCATGCCGCGACGAATCCGCCTGCTAAGTCCAGTCCGCGCCCATGAGACGCGTAGATGGTTTTTTCTGCTGCTGGGACTGGGCTTGTTCTTTTTGTTCTATTTTATGCCGTCGCTGCCTCCCGCCGTCGATCCGGCGGGCAAGGTATTCGAATTGTCGCAGGCGGGCAAGACGGGCATCGGGTTGTTCCTGATGGCGAGCATCTGGTGGGTGTTCGAGGTAGTGCCTATCGGCGTAACATCGCTGACCATCGGCGTAATGCAGTCGTTGTTCGGCATCCGCCCGGCCAAGGAAGCATTCAAGGATTTCATGGACCCGTCGGTGATGTTCATCTTCGGGTCCATTCTCATGGGGCTGGCGTTCGAAAAATCGGGACTGGCGCGGCGCATGGCGTACAAGATGCTCGTCGTCGTCGGCGAGAAAACGTCCAGCATCATGCTGGGCTGCTTCGTCATCACGGCGCTGCTGTCGCACCTGATGGCCCACACCGCCGTCGCCGCCACCATGTTCCCGATCCTGATGGCCATTCACGCGCTATACGCCGAGGGGCAGCAGAAAACGAAATTCGGCAAGGGACTCTTCATCGGCATGGCTTACGCGGCCGGTGCGGGCAGTATCGCGACATATCTGGGCTCCGCGCGCGCTGCGGCCGGCGCGGGTATGTATCTGGAATTCACGGGCAAGACCGTTTCGTTCGGAGAGCTGTCGCTGTACCTGCTGCCGTTCGGTTGGGTGATGACCTTCCTGATCTGGGGAATGATGCTGCTGTTTTTCAAGCCGGAGAAAAAACGCATCGTGGGGCTCAGGGCCAAGGCGACCCGGCTGTACGCGGAGCTGGGCCGGATCAAGCCCAAGGAAATATTCGTCGTCGCGGCCGCCCTTTCCGTCGTCGGAGTCATGGTGTCGCAGTCGTTCATTCCGAGCATGCAGGGGTTGAACCGCGCGGCAATCGTTTTGGCGGTGGCTATACTGTTTTTTGTCACGAAACTGTTCACCAAGGAGGACCTCGAGGCCGTTCCGTGGAATATCATCCTTCTCTTCGGCGGCGCGATGAGCATCGGGTTCGCACTTTGGCGCACCGGAGCCGCCAACTGGATGGCCGTCAACTGGCTGAGCATGTTTCAGGAGGCGCACTGGGTGACGTTTGTTATGAGTATTGCCGTGCTGGTGCTGCTATTGACCAACTTCATCATGAACGTAGCGGCGATAGCGATTTCGCTCCCGGTGTCGCTGGTGATCGCCGGCTACCTGGGCGTCAGCACGGAGATTGTCTTCTTTACCGCGCTGACCATCGCCGGCATGCCGTTCCTGTTGCTGATCGGCGCTGCTCCCAACGCGATCGCCTACGAATCCGGACAGTTTACCACGGGAGATTTTTTCTTCACGGGTGTGCCGGCCAGTATCGTCCTGCTGCTCGTGCTCGTTGTGTTCATCCTCGTGTTCTGGCCGATGCTGGGAATGCCGACGGTGGTGCCGTAGGCAGCCGATGGGAAGATTCAAGAAGGCGCCCTCCTCGTGCGAATTATTCAAAAGCACGGGACGGGCGCCTTCTTTTTATTACTGCTCGCGAATGACGATCTCTTTCATGTTCTCGAGCGTCAGCCTCGACTCCATATAGCCGGCCGCCTGCTCATACGTGATCGAGTTGACAAACTCGATGAACTCTTCCTGCGTGTGGTCATTGCGTAGATAGTGCCGGGAGGCGATATTGAGCGCTTCCTGTGCGAGGACCTGGTGATGAGGAACACGGGAAATATTCATCTGCGCGTCGAAAATCGATGACTCCATGAAAGTGATGAGGTTCGTTTTCATCGCCCCGAACATCTTTTCCGTGACCTGGCGCATCGTTTCGTCGATCGTCAGGAGCATGACGGGCCGGATCTCCTGGGGTTCGCGCCCGCGTTTCATTTCGGCGAACACGAAGAACGGCATCTCGTCCACCGGG
>CBDVDJ010000201.1:0-5718 GCA_965372695.1 uncultured bacterium | reverse complement strand
CCGACGATGAGAACACGAACGCCCCGACCGAAGTGGTCGTCATCCAGCAGTCGAGACCGAACGTCCCCGAGGGCGCCGCCGACTCGATGGCTGACGTCACCGAGGCCCTCGGCATCGACAACAAGGTCGTGCCGGGCGGCGCCGAGGGCGTCGACAAGATGGCCTTCGAACTGATGTACGAAGTCACCGACCCGTCGGTGAACGATGCCCTCGTCGACACGGTGTACGTGACGATACTCGGCAAAAACAACCAGCCGCTGAGCCCGCAGGGCGTCGGCGGCACGCTCGCCGCGCTCTATATGGACGTCGGCAACGAGCAGGTCCGGGTCACCAACCCGCAGACCAACCCCGTCGCCGTCCCGGTGACGAGCGCGCCCAACAACGCGGCGGTCATCGCGCCGGACGGCAGTGTGACGCTGGTGGTCGGAATGGATCTGAAGAGTCATCCGTCGGCCGGTGAAATCGGCGTGTCGATCGCGCGATCGCGCGACGTGATTATCCGCGACATCGTTTCGCGTACACGCCTCGGTGTGACCGACGCGGCCACCGGACAGCCGATCGACGGAAAATTCACGTCGGCGCCGCTGGTGATCATGTCGAACGACTTCGGCGAGTACGTACACAACTACCCGAACCCGTTCCAGGCGGGCGCGCAGTCGACGAGCATCACTTATTTCCTCACGCAGGACGGCGCGGTATCGATACGGATCTTCGACCTGCTGGGGAACCTGGTGTACAAGCTGGAGATGGCGGCGGGCCAGGAGGGCGCCACGGAGGGTCCGCAGGAAGTGGAGTGGGACGGGCGCAACATGAAGGGCGAAGTGGTCCGTAACGGCGTCTACATCTGCGTGTTGAGCGCGGGGAGTAACTCGACGAAGTTCAAGATCGCGGTGGCGAAGTAGATATGAACTTGATGAACACGGCATATAGCAGGTCGAAGGCCTTTGTGGGGTCGTGGCGCGCCGTCGCGCTGGCGATCGCGCTGGCGGCCTCCCTGGTCCCGCTGCCGGCTGCGGGGGACACGGGCGACGGGGGCACGCAGAGCGTGTTCTCGATCGGCGCGGGTTCGCGCGCGCTGGGCCTGGGCAGGGCGTTTGTCAGCGTTGCCGACGATGCGAGCTCGGTCTACTGGAACCCGGCGGCGCTGCGCAACGTGGAGCAGGGCCAGCTGATGTTCATGTACATGCCGCTCTTTGGCGATTTTACGGGCGCGGACTATGTCTACTTTGGCGCGGTCTACCCGACGCTGCATTCGGGCGCCTTTGGCGTGGGTTTTCAGCGAGTGGGTACGGACTTCGAGGGCTTCGACGAATTCAGCCGCCCGCTGGGCGAGCAGAAGTACGCGGACAGCCAGCTGTTGTTGTCCTACGCGTTCCAGCGCGAGTCGAAATGGCTGTTGGGGACGATGGCGGTGGGCGCGACCTTCAAGGTGGTCCGCCAGCAGATCGACCCGTTCTCGAGCACGGCGCCGGGCGCCGACCTGGGGCTGCGCTGGATCCCGAAGGGCGCCGAAAGGCTCTCGGTGGGCGTCAACTTCCAGGACCTCTTCGGCGCGGAGCAGAAGCTCGCCGTGGAAAACGACATCACGTACGGCACGATCATGCTGGGCGCGGGTTACACGCACGACTTCTCCAACGGCTCGGCGCTGCGGCTGCTCCTGCAGATGGACATGCCGGAAAAGGCGGACACGCGCTACCACATGGGCGCTGAATATTTGTTCTCGCGCTACATTGCCCTCCGCGCGGGCTACGACGAGGGCAACATCAGCTTCGGCGTGGGATTCGAAGTCTCGTCCTTCGGCCTGGATTACGCGTACATGACGCGCGACGAAGCGGGCACGTCGAATTCGTTCACCTTCACGGTCGACGTCGGCGAATCGCTCGACGAACGGCGCGCGAAGATCGCGCTGTCGGAAGCGGAAGAACTCGAGGCACTGATCCGCCAGCAGTTCGAGGGCCGCGTCGTGGTCCACCGCGCGCAGGCGACGCAGTTCGAGCTCGAGGGCGACTATGCCGCCGCACTCGACGAGTGGCAGCTGGCGCTGGCGTACATTCCCGACGACCCTGAATCGGTGGCCGGCGCCGTCCGTTCGCGCGAACTCCTCGTGGCGGCGCAGGCGGCGGCCACGGTAAACGCGGCCAACCAGGCGGTGATCGGCACTCGTTTCTCGCAGGGACTGACGTTCTACGAAGAGGGCAGCTACGATCGCGCCCGGGGCGAGTGGCAGGCGATTCTCGACATCGATTCGACGCACGCGGGCGCGCAGGAGTACATGTCGCGCACCCAGGACAAGATCGATGAGGCCGTCGCCAACCACATGGCGCGCGCGCGCGACTATCAGCGCGCGGGGCGCTACACCGAGGCGATCGGCGAGTGGAACAACGTCCAGATCTACGACCCGGACAACGCGGAGGCGGCGGCGGCGATCGAGCGCCTGCGTTCCCGTATCGAGACGCAGAGCAAAGACTTCGAAGCGGCGCAGCGCCGGCTACGCATCGTCAACCTGTATAACGATGCACTCAAGGACTACAACGTGGGCGAGTACCAGCGTGCCCTCACGGCCCTCGACGAACTGCTCGCCCTGCAGCCCGACCACGAAGACGCGAAGAGGCTGCGCGCGCTGGCCAACCGCAAGGTCACGCCGCTCACGGGCGCGGAGAAGGAACGTATCCGCAAGCTCTATCTCGCCGGCATGCAGTTCTTCGCCAAGGACAAGTACGCCGAGGCCGTCTCGGAGTGGGAGAAGATTCTCGAAATCGACCCGACCAACGAGAGCGTCCAGCGCAATATCCAGGAGGCGCGCCAGCGCCTGCGGCAGCTGGAGAACGGATAACCCCGGCGCATGGCCAGGCCCGAATCCCCTGATAAGAACGTGAAGATCCGCGAACTCACGGTGGCGGCCGAGGAAGGCCAGCTGAGCCGTGTGCGCGACTTCATCGTGGACGCGTGCGATGAGGCGGCGTTCTCCGAGCGCGAGACGAGCAACACCAAGCTCGCCGTTGACGAGGCGTGCACCAACATCATCAAACACGCCTACGGCGACACCGGCGAAGGCAAGATCACGGTCAGCGTGAGCATCACTCCGGGGGACGTCAAGGTATCGCTCAGCGACACGGGCAAGAAGTTCGACTACGCGGCCATCCAGGACCCGGACCTCGACGAATACGTCGAAACCGGGCGCAAGGGTGGTCTCGGCATTTACCTCATCAACCGTCTCATGGACGGTGTCGAGTACCGCGCCTCCGACGCGGGCAACGAACTGATCCTCTCCAAACACAGCCAGTCCGCCGTCACCCGCGGACTCGTCCCTCCCACGGTGCAGCCGTTCAGGGGTACGCTCCGGTTCAAGTTCATGCTCCGCGCTTCCAGCGGACTGCTTATGCTCATGCTGGCGATCTGGGCGTTCGTTTTCGTACGACAGACCACCGACATCGGCTCGCAGCGGGCCACCCAGTGGCTGGAAAAGCGCCGTATGGCCGGAAACCTCGCCAGCCGGAGCTCGGACGCACTGCTGAGACCGGAGGAATTCTCCGTCGAACAGACCAACCTCAGTTCGTCGCTCGCCAAGCTGCTCAACAGGAACGAATCGCTCGCGTACGTGCGCGTCGTCGATACGAATAACAATATTATTGCTTCCGGCATTATCGACGAGATCTTCACGGTGTACGAAACACCGCCCGGCGCCGTCGAGCTGAGCCGCGACGACGGTGTCGTGTGGCGCTCGTTACGCACCGGCGAGCGCAGCGAGCGCGAAATCCGGGACATACAGTACGGGGTGCGCATCACCAATCCGGATACGGGCGCCCCGCTCGAACTCGGGGCGGTCCACCTGGGCGTCTTCACCGACGCCGTCGAGGCCAAGATCGAGGATCCGCGCCTCACCGTCACCGTTATCCTGTTCGCCGTGTTCCTGGTGGGGCTCCTGCTCATCATGGGTCTCGTGTCGGTATTCGTAAAGCCGATCCAGGTTCTCACCGACGGCGTGCGTGCCATCGGCGACGGCACCCTCGACGCCAAACTCGATATCGGCGGTCCGGCGGAAATCGGCGCCATCGCCGGCGTATTCAACGAGATCACCGACAAGTTCAAAAGGGCGCAGGAGAGTGTACTCGAGCAGGAGAAGATGCAGAAGGAGATGGAAGTCGCCAAGGAAATCCAGCAATCCCTCCTGCCGAAGCACAAGCCCGAAGTGAGCGGCTTCGACATCGCGCCGCTCTACCAGGCGGCGGCCGAGGTCGGCGGCGACTACTATGACTTCGTCGACGTCGACGAAGACGCCATAGGCGTGGTGGTGGCGGACGTGTCGGGCAAGGGCGTGCCGGGATCGCTGGTCATGACCATGATCCGGACGGCGCTGCGCATGGAGGCGCGCGGCAACAAGAATGCGTCCGACGTGATGTCCAAGATGAACGCATTCGTCACGGACGACATGAAAAAGGGCATGTTCGTGACGATGTTCTACGTGATCCTCGATTCGAAGAACCGGATCATCAGCTACGCCAGCGCCGGTCACAATCCGATGGTCCTGTACCGTCACGAGACCAACGAAACATTTTTCCTGAACCCGAAGGGGTTTCCCGTCGGGATCAGCCTGCCCGACGAATCGCTGTTCCGCAAGTCGATCAGCCTCGAGAAGATCAAGCTCAAGAAAGACGACATGCTCCTGATCTACACCGACGGCGTGACCGAGGCGATGAACGAGCGGCGCGAGCAGTACGGCGAGCAGCGCCTGCTCGACCTGATCAAGGAGCACGGCCACATCTCCCCGGATAGTTTCATCTCCGTGCTCGATCGCGACATCAAGAAGTTCACCGGCGGTTACCCGCAAAACGACGACATCACGGTGGTGGCGGTCAAGGAGAAACAATCCGCCGACGACGTCCTCTTCGGCATCCGCAAAAAGCTCATCGACCTCGTCGAGATCGAGGGCCTCAGCGTCAAGGATGCCTGCGCCCAGATGAAGGTCTCGCCGGCGACGTATTACCGCTACAAGAAGCGCCTCGAGGTGATGGGTGAGCGCGGCCTCAAGAACAAGGTGCTGCGCGAAGACACGGTGCTCAAGCGCGTGAGCCTGGAGGCGCGGAAGGAAATGCTCGATATCATCATCGCCAATCCGGAGTTCGGCGCCAAGCGAATCGCCACCGAGTACAACGACGGCAAGGATGAGCGCCGGCGCATCACCGAACGGATGGTGTACGACGAGCTCAAACGTCTCAACCTCAATACCAGGGATCTGAGGCTCGAATACCTGCGGCGCAACCGCCTCATCAAGGAAGAGATGGTCGAAACGGGCGCCGACGCGGGTCCCGCCGGTAAGGGTATGGTGGAAGACCTGCTCAGGGATATCCCCGGCGTCGAAACACCGGAGGCCGAAGGGGCCGTCCCGGCCGCGGAAACGGACCTCCTGGGCGAACTCGGGGAAACGGACGGCGCACAGCCCGAGATGACGCCGGTCATGGAGTTCGAGTCGATAGACGGAGTCGGTCTCAACGTCGGGGAATCCGAAGACGGAGTGACGACCGTCGAGGTGAACGGTCACCTCGATTCGGTCACGTCGGCGACACTCGAAGAGAAGCTCAAGCAACTGATCACCGACGGTCGCGTCAAATTCATCGTAGACCTGGGCGACGTGACTTACATATCCAGCGGCGGGTGGGGGATATTTACCGGAGAGGTCCGGCACCTGCGCGAGAGCGGTGGCGACGTCGTACTCGTCGG
>CBDVDJ010000200.1:0-5726 GCA_965372695.1 uncultured bacterium | reverse complement strand
TCTCTGCCGTGGCCGCGATTGGTCGAACCGGCGATCCGTCTGGCCCGGGACGGCTTTCCCGTCTCCCGCACGCTGGCGGAATCAATCGAAAAGAGACACACCCGGCTCGAGGCGCACCCACAAGCGCGCCGTATTTTTGTCGCGCCCGGTTACCGGCCGGGCGATCTGATGATTCAGTCGGACCTCGCCGAAACGCTCGAGCGAATCTCTATCGACTGGCGCGATTTCTACACGGGCAAAACGGCGGATTTCATTGCGGCGGAAATGGAGAGCGGTGGAGGCCTGGTCTCGAAGGAGGATCTGGCGGGTTATCACGCGATCCGGCGCGAGCCGTTGAGATTCGACTACGGGGAATATACGGTCACGAGCGCTCCGTTGTCGTCTTCGGGCGGGGTGATCATCGCGCAGGTGCTGCAGATGCTCGAACGCCACGGAGCGGGCGGTCTCGAAAGGGGATCGGCACAGTATGTCCACCTGGTGAGCGAGGCGGAAAAAGTGGCATACCGTTCGCGCGCGTTGTACCTGGGCGACATCGATTATTATCCAAGCCCGTGGGCGGAGCTGATCGATCCGGCCACCGCGGACCGGCTGGCGTTGTTGATATCACCGGAGACCAGATTGAAAGTGAATACGCTGGAGGCGGCCGTTCTGCTGGAATCGGAGCAGACGACACACTACTCGATAGTGGACCGGTGGGGAAACGCGGTGGCGAACACTTACACGCTGAACGGTTCGTATGGTTCAGGTGTGGTCGTCGCGGGAGCGGGGTTTCTGATGAACAACGAGATGGACGACTTTGCCATCAAGCCGGGGTACCCGAACCTCTACGGCCTGGTGGGGAGCGAGGCCAACGCGATCGAACCGGGGAAGCGGATGCTGAGCTCGATGTCGCCAACGTTTGTCGACGGGCCGGACGGGTTCTTTATGGTCCTGGGTTCTCCGGGCGGATCGAGAATCCCGACGACGGTCCTGCAGGTGATCCTCAATGTGGTCGACTACGGTATGCCGCTCTACGACGCGGTTTCGGCGGGCCGGTTCCACGAACAGTATCTCCCCGACCGCATCTTCATTGAAAACGGCGCACTCGACCGGGCGGCCATCGATGGGCTCCTCGAGCTCGGGCACCGTATCGAGATCCGCCGGCCCATGGGTGAGGTCCAGGCGATCCTCATCCGCGACGGACGATTGAACGGCGCCAGCGACCCCCGCGGCCGTGGCCGCGCCATCGGCCATTGACCCTCGATCAGGGTTTCTGGGTGGTGTGCAGCTCGATCTGCTCGACGCAGCGGTCGTGGGCTTTGGGCGGTGGATCGAGCGAGAGACATTTCTGGAGCGCAGCCAGCCCTTCGTCGATCCGGCCCTGGGAGATCGACACCTCTCCATAGTAGAACCAGTAGATCGCTTCCTCCGGAAGGTACTTCGTGCCGTCGCGGGCGACGTCGAGCAGTTCGTCGTATTTTTTGTCGTGCTCGAGCAGTGAGACCAGATAGAACCTCGACTTGTGGTACTCCGGGTGCCGGCTCACCGTCTCGCGCATCAATTCGAGTGTTTCGTCGCTCCGGCCCTGCTCTTTGTAGTACATCGCGAGACGCACGTACTGGCGCGGGTTGTGGGAGATGTCGCAGGCGATCTCCATCATTTCGACCGCTTTGTCCATCATCCGGTTGTCGTAGTAAAAGATCGAGAGATTTTCGTAGGCGTAGGACGCGTGCGTCTGGTCGTACTCCAGAATTCGCTCGAACCGGGCCGTCGAACGGGCCGGCGAGGCGTTGATACCCACCCACGCGACCGTGAGGACGGCGCATATCGCGATGGCCGGCACCGTGAACGCCGCCGCCGCGTCCGTCATTTTTGTCGTGCGGAAGAAGCGGTTGACGATGAGCAGCGCCAGCGGTACCAGTCCCAGCGACATCATCGTGAACAGGTCCCAGTCGCGGGCCATCCCGATTTCCGGTTTGAACAGAAACAGGTACACGAAGCACGGCACCAGAATCAGAAAAACAAAATGCCACTCCGCCGTCATTGCGAACCAGCCCTGCGCGCCGGACGCGCCCTGCGTTGTCCGATGGTCTTTCTTCAGCGAACGGTTGAGCCACGCCATCACCGCGAACAACGGCAGAATCGGCATCAGCATCAGCGCTTCGTTTAACACATCCGCCAGGTGAATCGGCGAGAACAAGCCGTACGACTGCTCGTCGCCGTGAAGCGGCAGGTAAAAATCACCGAACCCCACAAACCCCGCTGCTGCCGCCAGCGCGATTGTGAGCAAAGTCAGCGCCGGTCCGGCGTAGCGCTCGATCGACGCGCGCCGCCCCCGCATCGAGTGCCACAGGATCAGGTAAACGAGCGAGGGGCCGAACAGAACCGCCTGGATGTGGGTGTAGAACGAAATCAAGAATAGTATGATCGCCAGCCATAACCGCTTTTGTCCGTGGATCACGAAGAAGCCCGCGAGGACATACAGGAGTCCCGTAAAAACCAGCGGCGCGTAATTCTCGATGTATCCGAAGAACAACTGGTTCGTCGTCGAAAACACGGCGAGCACGAGGAGCCACAAGCGGACCTCCGGCGAGAACGGCCCCTTGCGCAACAGGATCAGGATCACGTAGATAAAAAACGCGCCCAGCATGCTGACGAAAAGGCGGATACTCCAGACGGGTCCCCTTTCGAAGGCGGCGTCGGCCGCCTTTGCCGCGCCATAGTACATCAGCGTGGCGCCCGGTGCGATGCGCTCCTCGGTGACGATCGCTCTGGTGCTGCGCATGATTACGGTGTCGTTTCCTTTCCAGGCCGCCTCGTAACTCTGTGCAATCAGCTGACCGTCGCCGAGCAGATTGGTGGAGGTCTGGAAGACGGTGAACAGGACAACCGACCCGACGGCGGCCGCCGTCAGCACCATATCGACACGCGGGCCGCCGTGCTTGATCGCGCGGGACACCTCGCGCATGCCGGCGTACAGAGGGCGGGCCACGGCGGGAAGAAATGTGGCGGCGATCAGCGCGAGGGCGATCGCGCGGACCGGGAACGGATAGAACGCCAGGTGGTTGATGCCCCAGAGCTGGGCCCGCGGCAGAAAAGCCGCCACGGCGACCAGGGCGAATATCGCCAGCACCGAAACGACGAGGAGGCCGGCCAGCCGGCGTTCGTCGCGAGCGGGCTCTTTCGGAGCTTGCCCGGAGGGGACGGGTTCTCTGCGCTTTTTTTTACGCGACATGGGATGGAACTAGTCCGAATCCGGCCGGTTCCTGCCGGCCTGGTCCGTCTGTCGTTTCATTTCCTGCACCATGACGGCCGGCGGGTCGAGTCTACTACACGTTTCGAACGCTTTTAAACCCTCTTCCGTCATCCCCTTGGCGAGGTAGGCGTTGCCGAGAAAGAAATGGTACTCCGGTTTGCGGGGCGAGTGCTGGATGCCCAGCAGGCTCTCGTGGATCATCTCGTCGATCAGGTCCTGTCGCGCCAGCAGTGGCAGCAGGAGCAGCCGGGCGTCGTCGTCATCCGGTCTCACGGAAAGATAGAGCCTCAGTGATTTCAACGCGCCCGCCATGTCTCCGTTTTCCACGTAGACACGGGCGAGTTTGTGGAGGAAACGGGGATTGTGCGACGATTCGTACGCCGCGTGCAGTGCGTTGATCTGGCGGGTGTACTGGAAGTTGTCCTCGAAATGACGGGCCAGGGACTCGAACGCGTAACCGGGATTGGTGAGGTCGTATTTCAGGATCGCACGGTAACGGGCCCCCGACCGTTCCGGGTCGGCGTTGACGCCGACCCACGAGAATACCATTGCGGCGGCCAGTATCACCGCCGGCGCGGCGATCGCCGCCGACCGGCGGGACGGCGCCCCTCGTGAGATGTGTTGAACGAGAATGACCAGGCCGGGTGTGGACAGGCCGAACACCGTAATACAAAACAGGTCCCAGTCCCTGGCCATGCCCAGTTCGGGTTTGAACAGCAACAGGAACAGGACGGCGGGAACCGCGAGTGTCCACGATAGTGCGGGGAGGACACTCCGGTCCGCTCCGTCGGCGGGGCGTCGTGTCATCCGGTCGCGCAGGATCAGCACGCCGAACAACAGCCACATCGGGCAGAGGAGCAGTACCTGGTTGATAACATCGAGCAGGTGCGCTCCCGAGAATACGCCGTACCCTCCGTCCGGGCCGATCAGCGGCAGGAAAAACCTTCCGGCGGCCGGGACGAAGCGGAGACCCGCCACGGCGGCGAGGGCCAGGATGGCCGTGCCGGCGGCGGCGGGGCCGGCGCGCAGAGGCGCGCGCTTGAAAACGGATACCCAGACAACGAGCCAGAGGTACGAGGGCAACAACAACAACGTCTGCACGTGCAACAGCGTTCCGGCGAGGAGGAGCACTCCCGGCTTCCACAGTGGCGTTTGTCCCGTCGCGGCACGGGCGGCGGTGAATACGTAAATCGCTCCCAGCCCGACCGCCAGCGTATAGTGCTCGATGTAGCCGAAGAACAACTGGATGGCGCCGGTAAACAGCGCCAGCGCGAGCACCGTCAGTTTGGCGCCGTCGGGCCAGTCGAGCCGGCGGACGGCTGCCAGCGCCACCACCACGATCGCCGCCCCGACCGCGCAGTTCAGCAGCCAGATGCCGCCGGACGGGGAAGCGCCGAAACGGCCCGCCGCCAGGGACGCCGCCAGGTTGAGGAGCTCGGTCGCCGGATATATGCGCTCGTGGGTGGTGACCACGTCGAAGTATCGGGAAATTCCCAGATCGTTTTCGGCGGCGTTGCGAAAGTTGTTGAGGATGTAATAACCGTCGCCGAGCAGCTTCGTGGACGCGCGGTAGGCGGCAAACGCGACGAACGCCACGACGCCGGACAGAGCGATCGCGTTTATGCCGGTCTCTAACCCGCGAAAATACGGGCGGGTGATCCAGATGATGCCTCGCCACGTCGCCGTTGCCAGCGGCGGTATCAGGAGCAGCCCCGGGGCGACGAGGACGCCCAGGCGGACCTGTTGGGTGTAAAACGCCAGGTGGTTCAGCCCCCACAACCGTTTTTCCGGCATGAACGACGCCGCGGCGAACACGGCAAAGGTTACCGCCACCGCCAGCCAGCTCAGCCAGAACCACAGGGTGGAATTCTTCGAGTCGCTCATTGTATTCATTCGCAGTATAATAACATACGGCCCGCTCCCGGCGGGCCCGGGAAGGAGCAGAGACGGATTGAACCCGGTACTTCTCTACGACGGCCAGTGTGGATTATGCAGCTCGATCGTCAGATTCGTTCTCGACCACGAGCGCGTACACACACTGCGGTTCGCCGCCCGGAAAGGCGATACGTCCAACCGTATCCTGTTGCAATATAAAGAGATACGTGATATCGACTCCGTGGTATGGGTCGAGTGCGACGCGGCCGGCGAACCGCTCGAGGTGCTGGTGCGCTCGAGGGCCGCCTTGAGGCTGGCCCGTTACCTCGGAGGGCCATGGCGTCTGCTCGCCGTCCTGCGCCTGATTCCCGTCGCACTGCGCGACCGGGTCTACGACGCCGTTGCCCGCAACCGCCACCGGATCGCCCCCGCGGAAAGCTGCCTGGTTCCCGACGGGGAAACCAGGCAGCGGTTCCTGGATTGAAATCGGTACCGGTTAGTTTCCGGCCTGCTTCAGGAATTTTTCCGACTCGTATACCAGCTCGATGTCCGTCGGGATCTCGCTCATTCGGGCGAGCTGTTCCTCGACCTCGGGTACCATCCGGCCGTACTTGTC
>CBDVDJ010000199.1:0-5734 GCA_965372695.1 uncultured bacterium | reverse complement strand
CCAGAACAGCGCCAGCGCGATCGATCCCAGCACGGCAAAGAGCGGCATGCCGTACAGCGCCAGGACGACGAGCACTATGATGAGCAGCACGATCATGATTCGAGGGGCTCCGTCGTTCCGTCCACCGGACGGCTCTCGCGGCCGATAAACAAGTTGACCAGGCTGCGGTACGAGATGACGAAGAACGCGAAGGGCATCACGATCTGGAGCATCCACGTCTTCATCGGACCGAACGCGACGTCGCCAAACTCGCGCTCGTCGACGACCAGGCGAAGCGCCGCCACGCCCAGGAAATAAGCTGCGATCGCCGTGGCCGCGTACACGGCGGCGCGGCGGTAGCCGCGTTGGCGCGACGGGACGAGACGCGAGAACACGTCGATGTTGATGTGGCGCACACGCGTGGTGGCGAGCGCGGCGCCCAGGCAGCCGAGCCACAACACGAGGTGTCGCATCATCGGGTCGGCCCACAGCACCCCGCTGTGGAAGAAATTCCGGAGCACGATCTGCATGCACCCGAGCAGAACCAGCGCGATGAGCAGCGTCGCGATGAAGCCGGCCTCCACGCGGCCGG
Source organism: uncultured bacterium (assembly GCA_965372695.1). Lineage (GTDB taxonomy): Bacteria > Krumholzibacteriota > Krumholzibacteriia > WVZY01 > JAKEHA01 > CBDUWU01. Next base: position 5,163 of record CBDVDJ010000199.1, on the reverse strand, counting down.
CCGCGGCGAACAGGCCCTCCAGGCGGTGGCGGCGCAGCAGGACGGCGCGCACAACGGCGAACAAGGCGATGAGGACCGCCAGTATAGTATAAAAAAGAGGAGAACTGATCACCGCGTCACATTCGCCCGGGATTGATGGCCGTCGTCATTTTACGGCGCCGCGTTGGCGCGACCGCCGCGATACTCTTCGAGCAGCGCCGTGACGCGGTCGAGGAGTTCCTGCGAGTACAGCTTATCCACGCCTTCGCCCCACGCGCTGCGGCCGGTACGGAAGAACTCGGCGCGCACCGCGTCCTGGATCGCCAGTACCTCGATGCCTTCTATTTTTATTTCGTCGATCGCCTCTATGTTCTGCACGCGTGTCCTCTCGCTCAGTTGCCGAAGCAGCGGCCGCGATATCTCGATGAGGACCTCGACGTCCGCGGGGTCGACCTTGCGCAGGGCCTTTTTCGACACCAGTGCGGCGCCGAGGCCGTGAGTGATGGGAACGTCGGCCATATAGTTGACTCGCGTAAACCACTGCAGTGCGATACAGGCGAGAGTCGATCCGTACACGGCGTCAATGATGCCGGTCTGGAGCGACGTCAGCACGTCGGGGGCGGAGAGCGGAATCGGTGAAATCCCGAAGGCCTTGAAGAACAGCTCGGCCAGCGGGTCTCCGGCCCATATCCACATTCTGGCGTTCTGCAGGTCTTCCGGCGACCGCACGGGATTCCTGGAGAATACGTACACGAATCCGACATCCGCCCATCCCAGGTGTTCGAAGCCCTTGTCGTTGAATGCGTCGAAGAAGTACGAATCGGTCTGCTCGCGCAGATAGTCGAGTTCGTCGAGTGATTCGAACATGAAGGGCAGTTCCTGGACGCGGACCTCGGAGACGACGCTCCCCAGGCCGAAGCCGGTGAACCCGCCGCCGTGCAGCTGGCCGTTACGAATCTTGCGCAGCACGTCCTTTTCGTCGCCCTGGACGCCTCCGGGATAGAACTTGAACCCGAGGCGGGTTTCGGTCCGGCGGCGGACCGCTTCATCGATGGCGCGCATGGTCTTCATCCACGTGCTGCCTTCGGGCGCGAGCGTGGCGAATTTGATCTGGAATTTCGGCTTGGGCTTTCTGGTGCCGGCGCTGTCGCCGTATCCCGCCGCCAGTGCGACCGCTGCCACGAGGGCCAGCGTGAGGGCGCGTTTAAAACAGCTCATCTATTTCTCCCAGCAGGACACGAGATCGTTCCTTCGCGATTATATTGAGAAGTTTGTAGGGGTCATCCGCGGCCAGAGGTGCGTTGATGATGTATTCGAGCGTCTCCTGGAACAATTCGTCGTCCATGATCCTGTAGGTGTAAAACCGCGCAAAGAAGTACTTTGAAAGTAGGAATGAGTCGCCGGATATCGCAAACGCTTTCTCGAAGTTCTCGCGCGACGCTTCGGCGTCGCCCCCCATGATGGGGGGCTTGAACGAGTGGAGCGTGCCAATCATCACGTACGGAAGTCCTTCAAAATACTCGGGATCCAGCTCCGCGACCCGGTCGAGGAGCGCCGTGACCTTGGGGATGTCCCTCAATACCCCGGTTGAATCAAGATGGAGGTTGATGAACTGTGCCCAGTTGATGGACGTCCACACGGCGGCCGGGACGTCTTCTTTGCGGAGCCCGTCCAGCGTGGCCTCGAATTCGTCGAGGGGGACGCCCGGGTCGGCGGGGATCTTCTTGTTCTTCGCCAGCGCCGCGTAACCGTGCTCGAATCCCTTCCGGTAGAGTAGCGATGCGTAGTCGGGATCGGGGACTTCCTGGAAAGCAAACGCGTATGCGAAGTACAGCATCGCGGCATTGACGCGGAGATCGCGTTCATCCGGGTCGGTGCGAATCAACCCCTCGAGCAGAAACAGGTTCGACGGCACCGCGGCTTGAAACGTCTTGATGTCATCCGACTCGAAAGCGGCGTCGCGCGCGTTATCCAGCACCGGCACCATCACGCTGCCCATGGCGTATTTCGATGGCGAGCACCCGGTCGCGACCCCGAGTAGTACCAGCGTGATCACGAGCGCGGTCCCGCTCATCCATGAATTATCCAGAATTCGGTTTGTTTGCGACATGTGTGGGATTTTCAGCCCTAACCCCCTTCCGGTTCAACCCCAAACTCAAAAGAAAAACCCTCCGGCCCCGTTTCCGGAACCGAAGGGTTCAAACCTTGTTTCAGTCAAGCAGGTGGTGCCGAAGGGGGGACTCGAACCCCCACGAGGTTACCCTCACTGCGCCCTGAACGCAGCGCGTCTACCAATTCCACCACTTCGGCCCACTGATTTCGTGAAACAGCAGGCTTGGCAGTAAGAAAGCCGACTAAAGCAAAAACCAAAGCGAAAAGCTCAGCTCGACTTCCAATAAGAGATTAGTCAATTCAGGGGACCAAAGTCAACCGGATAATTGGGCGGGCCCGGGTAGTGGTGGCGGGTGTATCTGGTTATATATCACAAGGTTATAGGCTTGTGTCGAGTGTAGCGGGCGAATCTGCGCACCTCGCGGTGATCGACAGGTACGGACGTCTTAACCTATAATATATCAACATATTACGAGGATACGAACGAACATAATGTTTTATGGAGCATATATTATTTTATATCTTAACTTGTTTGCTATTTGGTGCTTGCATGGCCGGCGTATTGGCGTCATATTGGCGTTTGAGCGGGTGACGCCCCGTCGCCCGGGGACGTTAATTATCATGAAAAACATAGTTGTCAACAGGAAGGCGCGGCACGACTACCAGATCGTCGAAACGATCGAGGCCGGTATTGTGCTGCAGGGTAACGAAGTCAAGTCGCTTCGCGAGGGCAATGCGAACCTCCGTGATTGCTTCGCCGTGGTCGAAGACGGAGAGGTTATTCTGAAGGGGCTGCACATAAGCCCTTATTCGCACGCAACGTACGACGCGCCGGATCCGCGGCGCGATCGCAAGCTGTTACTCAACAAGATGGAGATCAAGCGGCTCGTGGGCAAGACGCGGGTGAAGGGGCTCACCCTGATCGCGTTGAAGTTGTACTTCAATGCGCGCGGCAAGGCAAAGGTGGAGCTGGCGCTGGCGAAGGGTAAACGCCAGTATGACAAGCGGCACGACCTGGCGGAACGCGACGCGAAGCGTGAGATTGAGCGCGCCACGCGGCGGCGCCGCTAGCGCCCTCGCGGGCAATTCAGGGTCGTCATCAATTGGGGTTTCTGCTATGGTCTGGCTTTCCACGCATCCGGGTGTTGCGGCGTCCGTAGTATACATAATGACAGTATGTTAAAAACGTTTTACATCATTCTGACGCTTCTGGTGGTTGCGCTCCCGGCGGCGGCGGCGCAGCAGACAGTGGTCGTCGCCTACGACGACGACCGTGCCCCCGAATCCCTCAAGGTCTGGACGCTTCCCGATGACGGAAGCATGCTGTTCTTCAGGGCCAACGACGTCGCCCGGCTGTTCCGCGCCACGCAGTTCTGGAACGCCACCAGTCGCAAGGTCGTTCTCGGCGTGGGCAAGACGCGTTTCGTGCTCACCGTCGATACCCGGGTGGTCGTGATCGACGGCGAACCGGTGATGCTCCGTACTCCCGTCAGGTACGACGCCGGTTTTGTCATGATTCCGCTCGAGTTCATCCTCGAGGTCGCATCCCACTATACGCCGTGGACGTTCTCGTGGGATGCGAAGGCGCGAACGCTCTTTGTCGGTGGATTCGGATACAACGTCGAAGGTGTGGCTTTTTCGTCGGCCGCCAACCGCACGACGGCCACTATCACGCTCACCGAGCCGCTGCTCTACCACATGGACGCCAACACTCCCGGGCTGGTGCGCCTGAAGCTCTACGGCGGCCGGATCGACACGCGGCTGTTCACGGTGCGCGAACCGCGCGGTCTGATCGACGGCGTTCGTTCCGAGCAGACCGACCGCGACGCATTCATATACTTCGATGTCAAACGGCACACCTCGCGTCTCCGGATCGATCGCGAGGAGAACCCCGACCGAATCGTCCTCGTCCTGGAAAAGGGCGAGCTTCCCGAGATTCCGGAGTCGGACTTCGAAGGCAGCCGCGTGGTGGAGATCATCGACGAAACCACCGCCGAACGGCGCACCATCGAGATCGTCAAAGTCGTGATCGACCCCGGCCACGGCGGCAAAGATTACGGCAAGACGGGGCCGAGCGGTTTGCTGGAGAAGGACGTGAACCTGATGCTCGCCGAAGTGATGCGCGACCGGATCAGGGAAAAACTGGGCCTCGAGGTTATTTTGACGCGCGAGGACGATCGTCTGCTGTCGCTCACACGACGTACCGAGATCGCCAACGAGATCGGCGCCGACGTATTTATCAGCGTACACTGCAACAGCTGGTTCAGCGAACGGGCCGGTGGATTCGAGGCGTACTTCCTCTCTCCCGCCCGGAGCGAATCGGAGCGCGCCCTGGCACGCTACGAAAACGCAGCCGGAGAGACGGTGACCAACAGGCCCGAGGGAGACATTGATTTTATCATCTGGGACCTCGTCCAGAACGAGTATATCAATGAGAGCAGCACGTTCGCCGAATTCATCCAGAAAGAGATGAGCGACCGTCTCCCGGTCCGGAACCGGGGAGTCAAGCAGGCGAATTTCGTCGTGCTGCAGGGCGCCAGAATGCCTGCCGTGCTCATCGAGACAGCTTTCCTGTCGAATCCGTCGGAGGAGGCGCTGCTCGCCGACCCGGACTTTCACCGCCAGGTGGCCGACGGTGTGGTCGACGCGCTCCGCAGCATGCAGAAACGTTACAAGTAGTCCGCCATGAGTGAACCTGATTTCCACGAAGACGACAGTTATGCCTCCGGGGGCTCGCTCAAGGGGCGGCACCTCATGGCAATCGCCGCCGCGGCGTTGATCGTTGTGGCCGCGCTGTACTATTTTTTCTTCCTGGATCGCGGGGAGTCCGTGAAATTGCCGGGAACGGGAGTCGTAACCGAGGTTCCCGAGGGCAGCCGTACGGTGACGCTGTATTTCGCCGACATCGAGGATGCCGTCCTGGTGGCGGAGACGCGGCAGGTCGCCATCGGCCGTGGATTTGTCGAGCAGGCCGAGCAGGTGTTGCGCGCGCTCGCCGCGGGGCCCGAACTCAAACTCGTCAATACGATCGCGCCGGGTACAGAGATCCTGGCCGTCTTCTACGACCCAGAT
>CBDVDJ010000198.1:0-5736 GCA_965372695.1 uncultured bacterium | reverse complement strand
TCACCCTTCTCTCCCAGCGGCAGCCCCCCACCCATGTCGCGCGGGTGATCTACCACAGGTACCGCCGGTGGCGGCGTTTCGAGAAGGTATTCGGGCGGCCCGTAAGGCCCGTGGGGACCCATGTAGTGGATGTAGGCGAAGAAAGGGCTGTCGTCGAGGCCATCGAGCCAACCGAGCGTCCGGTCGGTCGTCACGCGCGCGTCCCAGTTGACCTGGTCGGGGCGGGTCACCGTCTCGGGATACGCGTCTTTTTCGCTGAGGTTGATCGTCGGCAGCCGCAGCAGGCCGGTGATCCGGTACAACACCGAGTTGTCGAACACCCACGGCAGCCACACCGCCCAGAACTCGTCGAAGCCGCGGCCGAATCCGTTGCGCGGAAGGATGTGGAAGTTTTCCGTGAACGCGCCCGTGTGGAACCCGGCGCGACCGAACGCCTCGGCGAGGAAGGGAGAGCTCTTCGAGACCGGGCGTCCCTGGGATACGGCGCCGTGACTCGACGGAAACTGTCCCGTGAGCAGGCTGGCCGTCGACGGCAGCGTCCACGTCGACTGCGCGATCTGGTTGGCGAACAGCACCCCGGCGGCGGCCGCCCTGTCGGTGGCGGGACTCGCGTGCCACGAAGCGCCGTAACAGTCGAGGAAGTCGCGCCGCAGCGTGTCGGTCACGATGACGAGTACGTTGGGGTGCGAACCGGCGGGCGCCTTGTCGCCGACACGGGTGAACAATCCGTGGTAGCGGCCGAAGAGCGGATTCCACAACACGCCGGCGATGATCCACACGACCAGTGCGGCGCGAACCAGCCGGCGCCATCGCGGCGGGGTGTGACGAAACAGCCGGGCGAGGAACCACCAGCAGACCAGCGCCGCGGCGGCAATAATACCGAACAGGGCCGTACCGGGAGAACGCGCCGCCAGCGGACCGACCCACAGAAAATTGGCGGCGGCGAGGACGGGGACGGCGGCGGCGAGCGCCGATTCGGAAAGCAGGGCGGCGTCCGTCATCTCGCCGGAGTTTCGCTCCCCCCGGGACCTGGAGGTAACGGCGGCAACGACGAGGTATAGAATCACGGCGGCCAGCCCGGTATAGACGGCGTAGTTGACGGCCAGTTCGACCGTCTTCGAGAGCGGCTGCAGCTGGACGTGGTACCAACCGTGAAACAGCGCCGATTCGAGGACCGCCATCGCGGCGCCCCAGAGCGCTCCAACCAGAAACGTGACGGGGAGCGCTTTCGCCCCCCGGTTTGCCGTCCGATGAACCATTGTCGAGAAACCCCCTGCGCCAGGATGTATTGTTCGCGACCAGTATACCCGATACCGGGATCCGGAGCAAACAGCGGGCCGCCGCGTCGCCGCCGGCGCCCACCGCGGCGGTAAAAGGGTGGAAGACTTTGTTTCTCAGGTATTTACAACACTCGTCGCCGCGTGGTATACTGGTGTTTTCCCTGCCCGGCGGGTTCGGGCAGGATTCGTATACCAGCCATCCGGAGAGTTTTGATGCCGGTCCACCCCTGCCGCGTGTGCGGCTCGCAGCAGTCGTCTCTTGTCAAACCGCGGAGCATTGACAGACACCTCGAACCCGACGACCTCAGAATCAGCGACAGCCGTTACGGGGTGACGCTGGAGTTGTGGCGCTGCGCCGATTGCGGCTTTATCTACGCGCCGGAACAGGACGTCGAAGAACTCGAGGGGCTGTACGAGCGGTTGACCGACCCCGGTTACGCCGAAAGCCAGGACTCGCGCATCCTGCAGATGCGCTGGCTGCTGCAAATTGCTTTCGAGCGGCGGCCGGACGCGTCGAACCTCCTCGACATCGGCGCGGGGACGGGGCTCCTCGTGCGCGAAGCCGCCGCGATCGGTCTCGACGCCGTCGGCGTGGAGCCGAGTTCCTGGCTCGTCGAGCAGGCGCGTGAGTCGAACGGCGTCGACCTCGTCCGCGGCGTGTATCCGCACCCGTCTCTCGAAGGCAGGCGCTTCGACCTGGTGTTCCTCGTCGACGTCATCGAACACGTCGCCGATCCGGTCGCCCTCCTCCAGGCCTGCCGGGCGGCGCTGGCGCCGGGTGGTTTGATGGTGGTGGTCACGCCGGACGTTTCCAGCGCGGCGTCGAAGCTGCTCGGCAAGCGCTGGTGGCACTACCGCCTCGCGCACGTCGGGTATTTCGACCGCGGGTCGTTCACCCGGGCCGCACGAGCCGCCGGTCTCGCTCCGCGGCGCTGGCTGCGCGCGAAGTGGTTCTTCCAGGTCCGCTACCTGGCCGACAGGACGTCGAGGTACCTGCCCACCGCGTGGTTCAACCGCCTGGCGGAACGGACGGCACCGCTGCGCTGGTGTTACGACCGTGTCGTGCCGTTGAATCTCTTCGATTCGTACGTCGTATTTCTGACCGACAAAGAGGAGCCGCCGCGTGAGAGCCGGAACTGACAAGGGCAACAACACAAAAGACACCGCGCCGCGGCCGGCGCGCTGGTCGCCCGCCGGACACTTCCGGATTGCGCGCGTCGACCACTGGATCAAAAATGTTTTCATCCTGCCCGGCGTGGTCGTCGCCCTCAGCATGCAACCGCTCGCGCCGGGTTCGGAACTCATCCTCAACCTCCTGCTCGGGCTGCTGTCGGGTTGCCTCATCGCTTCGAGCAACTACACGCTCAACGAAATCCTCGACGCCCCCTTCGACCGCCTCCACCCGACGAAGTGCCGCCGCCCGGTGCCTTCGGGCCAGGTCAACATCCCGCTCGGTTACGCGCAGTGGCTGTTGCTCATGGTGCTCGGGGCCCTGCTGGCGTGGAAGGTGTCGCTGCCGTTTCTCGTCACCATGATCGCCTTGTGGTTCATGGGCATCGTGTACAACGTCCGCCCCGCGCGCACCAAAGACCTGCCCTACCTCGACGTGATCTCCGAAGCCGTGAATAACCCGCTTCGCTTGCTCGCCGGCTGGTTCATCGTCAACTCGGTGGCGGTGCCGCCCGTCTCGCTCCTGATCAGCTACTGGGCGGTAGGATGCTACTTCATGGCGATCAAACGCTTCGCCGAATACCGCGACATCGGAGACCCGGAGCGGGCGGCGTCTTATCGCAAATCATTCCGATTCTATAATGACGAACGTCTCATCGTTTCCGTGATGTTCTACGCATCCATCGCGATGTTGTTCTTCGGCGCTTTCATCGTTCGCTATCGCCTCGAATTGATCCTGTCGTTCCCGTTGATCGCCGCCGTAATGGCCGCCTACCTGTCGGTGGCGTTCAAGGAAGGCAGCGCCGCCCAGGCGCCGGAGAAACTCCACCGCGAACCGATGTTACTGCTGTCGATTATCTGCTGTGCCGCTCTGATCACGGTCCTCTTCTTCGTCGACATCCCGGCCCTCCACGACATATTTCCCGCCGAAATCAAGACCTGGAACGGTTTCGATTCCTGACCGGCCCGGTTCAGTCGAATACTTTTTCGATGCGGCAGGATTCCCTGGCCGCGGCGAGCAGCCGTCGCGACGGGTGAACGAGGTAGGCCCGGGTCGAAGCCTGGAGGATGGGAAGGTCGGCAAAGCTGTCCCCCATGTAGTCGAAGTCCCCGCCGGCGTGCCGCCGGATTTCTTCCAGCTTGGCGCGCCCCTTGACGTTGTGCCCGCCGTCGCTGGCAATGACGTCGTCGAAGAGGCCGACGTGCACGGCCACCGGGTCGGCGATCCGGCGGTGCGCCGCCGTCGCCAGCACGACCACCCGCCCCGACGCTTTCTCTTCACGGAGAAACGCCAGGACGTCTTCCCGGTAAGGTAGCGCGGCGGGGTCGATCGCGGCGCGGCGCGAGACCCGATCCTTGAACGCCGCCCTTCCCCCGACGACGAACAGCGGCAGCAGCGGCGCCAGCCACGGCCGCCGGCGCAGCAGCGCTACCGTATTCACGAGCAGCGTGTCGGTGGAGATGAGGGTCCCGTCGAGGTCGACGTAGAGCGGAACCGCCCTGGAAGTGGACCTGTCCTGGTTCATATCGGGACAACGGCTAATTGGTTGGAGTGCGGTAACACGATGTGATATTGTCACCGTTGACGCTTCGGCGGCGCAAGCGGAATCCTCGTCGCACCGTCTCCGGGCGGACCATTTCTCCGCGTACTCATGGACAAACACAACTCAGCGGCATCTATTACCGGCGCGCCCGGCACGCCTCTCGACCGCCGGGACTACACGATCATCCTGGCGGCGATCGTCTGCGCCTTCGTTCTCCGGCTGGTCTTCTTTCGCGGCATCCTCTCCATCGACGACTTCAACTACCTCCGGCACGCGGCCGAGATGTGGAAGGACCGGTTTTCCTACGGCGACCTCCTCTACCTCCACGGAACGCGTTCACTCGTGTTCGTCCCCGTATCCTGGCTGTACACGGTCTTCGGTGTGTCGGAAGCGGCCGCCGCCGCCTGGCCGCTGGCCGCGTCGCTCGCCACGATCGCTTTCGTCTATCTCATCGGACGCGAGTGGTTCGGACGGGAGGGCGGCGCCTGGGCTGCCGCCCTCGCCGTATTCCTGCCGCTGATGGTCGAGGAATCGACGAGGATTCTCCCCGGGGCGATCATGAATCTCATCATCGCCGTCAGCGTGTACACGTTCGTCCTGTCGGAACGCGGCCGCCACCGGCCGCTCTGGCTGTTCGTTTCGGGGGGAGTTTACGGGGCGATGCCGCTCACCGGAGAACTCGGCATGCTGTTCGGGTGCTTCTTTCCGATCGCCGTACTGGTGATCGGGCGGTACCGGTTCTGGAGCTACTGGCCGATCGCCGCCGGCTTCATCGCCGTGGCGGGTTCGAACGTGGCGTATCAGTGGATCGTGACGGGTGACCCGTTGTTCAAGGCCCACATCAGCGCTTTGATCCTGGAGACCGAGGTCCCGCCGGTGCGGCCGTTTTATTATGTCAACATTCTCCTGCGGCCGTTCGCCGCCCACGGCGGGGTATTCTACCTCGCCGGCACCGGCGCCGTCGCCGCGCTGCGGACGCACAACCGGCCGGCGTTGTTTCTCACCGTATTTCTCGTCGCCATGTGGGTATTGATCGAGTTTATATCGTCGAGCGTGACCACCTACCGGCCGCTGTACAAGTACGTGCGTTACGCGTCGATGCTGTCGGTGCCCGCCGTCGTGTTGTCGGGCTACGGGCTGGTGTGGATTCGCCGCACACTCGGCGGTTTCGGCGCCCGGCGCGGCGTCAGGCGCGCGGGAAGCGCCGCCGTCGCATCGATCGTGGCCCTGCTTTTTCTCACTTCGATCGTCACGCTGCATAAGGCCGACTCGTGGGCGGGGAAACGCCGCACTCAGCTCGAGAGGCTCGGCGGTTACGTGGCGGCGGCGCAGGGAAAACCGGTATATGTCACCCACTGGTTGTGGAACACGCGCGTGGGGTATTTCATGGATTTCGACGACGCGTATTTTCCTTCCGGGTACGACCCGTATCACGCGCTGCGCCTCGACGCCGCCGACGCCGGATCACTCAATCGATATGTACAGACGCTGACCGCCGGCGAAGAACTCCGCGGCGGCCTGCTCATCCACGACGAGACCCTGTTCGCCGCCGGCCTTGCGGCCGGCCGGGCTGAAGGCGGAGACTACTCCGTAGGAACGGGAGAGATCCCTTCGCTGCTCGCCAGCCCGCCGCCGTAATTGGCGATCGGTGAGGCGATAGCCGAACGGATCGCAACCCTATTCAGGCACACAGGAGAGCGGTACGGAGCGTAGCGGAGTTGAGCTCACGTGTGTGCCGTGCG
>CBDVDJ010000197.1:0-5777 GCA_965372695.1 uncultured bacterium | reverse complement strand
AGCGGATCAAGGCGGAGCGCTGGGAACTCGCCGTGTTGTGCGGGTCGGGCGGTCTTCTGTGGCTGGGCGGGAACGGAATGGTGGCGTGGGCGGAACAGCGCGCCGAGTCGGGTTACTCGGCGCTCCTCATCGGGGCGCTGCCGTTGTGGGTCGCCGTCATGGAATCGATCATCGACCGCCGCCTGCCGACGCTACGCTTCCTCGGCGCCCTCCTCATCGGCCTCGCCGGTGTCGCCGTGCTCAATGGTAAGGTGATTCTCGAAGGGGCGCCCGAGGATCTCTACTCGGCGCTGGCGCTCGTTGCCGCCGCGGTCCTCTGGGGCATGGGCACCATACTGCAGAAGCGAAAGGCGGTCTCGCTCAAGCCCGAAGTCAGCTCGGCCTACCAGCACATGTTCGGCGGTATCGCCCTGTTGCTCGCCGCCGTGATCATGGCGGAACCGCGCCCGACGCCGATACCCCAGGCCTGGATGGCGTGGGGCTACCTCGTCGTTTTCGGCTCGTTGTTTGCCTTCACTTCGTTCGTCAAGGCGCTGCGGTTATTACCCGTCAACATCGTGATGACGTATGCGTACGTCAACCCCGTCGTGGCCGTCATCCTTGGTCGTGTGATTCTCGGCGAGCCGATCACCAGGTGGACGGTCGGCGGCTCGGTGCTCATCGTGCTGGGCGTGATGGGCGTATTTCACGAGCGCCGCGCCACAACCCGCTGAGATCACGCTTCCTTCGACCCTCCGATAAACCGATAGACGATTGCCCCCAGGACGCCGCCGACGATCGGAGCTACCCAGAAGAGCCACAGCTGCGCCAGCGCCCAGCCGCCGGCGTACACTGCAACCCCGGTGCTCCGCGCGGGGTTGACCGACGTGTTGGTCACCGGGATGCTGACCAGGTGGATCAGCGTGAGGCAGAGGCCGATCGCAATGGGGGCGAAGCCCGCCGGTGCGCGTTTGTCGGTCGCACCCAGGATGACGATCAGGAAAAACGCCGTCATGACGATCTCGGCGACGAGCGCCGCCAGGAGCGAGTAGCCGCCGGGCGAATGGTCCCCGTAGCCGTTGGAGGCAAAGCCGGCCGAGGCGTCGAATCCGGCCTGGCCGCTGGCGATGACGAAGAGCACCCCGCCCGCGGCGATGGCGCCCAGGACCTGGGCGATGATGTAGGGGGGGAGCTGGCGCGCGGGAAAGCGCCCGCCGGCGAAGAGCCCGATGGAGACGGCCGGATTGAGGTGGCATCCGGAGATATGTCCGATCGCGTAGGCCATCGTCAGCACGGTGAGGCCGAAGGCGAAAGCCACGCCCAGCAGGCCGATGCCGACGTCCGGAAAGGTGGCGGCAAGGACGGCGCTTCCGCACCCCCCGAGGACCAGCCAGAAAGTACCAAAGAACTCCGCGCCGTAGGCTTTCATACCATTCCCCCTTGATTCCTGATGGTGGTGGCGAACCCGATTTCGTGATGCTAATCACAACCGCCCGTGTAGTGTCAAGGAAAGGACAAATGGCGCGGGGTCACAGAGGGGTTGACGGTCAACACCGTTTCTGGTTTTATGTGACGACCCAACTCACTTTTTCTGCCAAGGAGCAAGCATGAAAATTGTTCTATCAATCGTCATCGCGGCGCTGGTCGTGGGCGCTTTCGCACCTGCCGTGTTCGCGCAGGAAACCAAGCCCATCAACCTGGCCCTCTTTGACCCTGTGCAGATCTACAAGAAAGACGTCCCCATCAAGGGCTTTCGCTTCAACCTTATATACGGTAACAACTCCGCCATGACCGGCCTGGACCTGGGAATCGCCAACTGGGTCACCGGCGAGACGGTCGGTATCCAGTGGGGAATGGTCGTCAACTACACGGCGGGCAATTTCACGGGATGGCAGAGCGCCCCGCTGCAGAAAGTTGGCGGACACGCACTCGGTGTCCAGACGGGGTTGATCGCGTCGATCAACGGGAGCGGCAAGGGGTTGCAGGCATCCGGCGTCACTATATCGGATGACTACATCGGCCTCCAGCTGGGCGTCGTTAACTATGCCGTAAATCTACACGGCATCCAGATCGGCCTGCTCAACATCATCAAGAACGGCGGCATGCTACCGTGGTTCCCGATTTTCAACTTCAGCTTCGACGACTAGAGACGATCCGAAAAGATTCGACTCGAAAGGGAACCCGCGGGTTCCCTTTCTTTTATCCCCGTGCGGCAGGATTTCGGTTATTCTGCCCGCAGGGCGCTGAAGGGGGGATGATGGGCCTGAGGACGGAGAATCGATTGAAATTCATTATGGTGGAGGTCTCGAAAATTATGAAGTCTGCGACGTTTTACGCGCTGGTAGCGCTGTTCGCCGGTCTGTTGCTGGTTCAATTGCCCACCGACGGTCTGTCCCAGACCGTTTCCGGGGAAAAAGATGTCGAGGAGGTTCTGGGCGAGATGTCCGCCGAGAAGGTGGGAGATCGCGCGGCGGACCTGTTGACGAGGATTGTCGAGGCTGTCGAACGGATTGATACATACCGCGAGAAAATGACGTCGGCCACGGCGGAAGACAGCATCGTCCTGCGGAATCAGATCTACGCGTTCCAGCTCCACGCCATCGAAGACATCCACGCGCTGGCGGATGCGCTGGTTGAGCTCGAGGCGGAGGGGCCGCAACCCGAACTTCGTGGCGGCGTCGAGGAAGCGTACGTCCGGCTGACGCCGAAGCTCTGGGAGCACATAGCGATGCTCCGGGGAGAGGTCGACATATTTCGTGCGCGCCGGCTTTCCACGCCCGTCGAGGAAAGGTCAGCGCTGGAAGACCAGGTCGCGAAGACCTCCGGGCGGTTGAACGCGTTTTATGATCTCGGCCGCGTCCACCTGCAAAAGATGCAGGAGCTGGGCCTGGACACGGTGCAGGACAGCACGGTTTTCGTCGAATCGGTTCGGGAGCGGGCGGATGAGTTGTCGGGCCGGCTCGCACTCGATGCGGAGCGCATGGGTGACCTCGAAGCCCGGGCGAATGACACGTCCGACGACCCGAGCGTCGCCGTTTTCCTCGTCGCTACGCAGAAGAGCCAGAATAACAACGCGGCCAGCCTGGTGGTGGCGTGCGACCTGATGGATGCGTACGAACTCGATTCGTCGGAGTACCGGGCCCAGCTGGTCACGACCACCAGCGATCTCAGCACGGGCCTCACGGATACGGGCGTCGCGGTCACGCTGTTGAGCCGGGCGGTGGACCGTTTCTTTACCTGGATAAGCGAAAATGGTCCAACATTCGTGATCAAGCTCTTGCTGTTCACCCTGATTCTCATCGCTTTCTATTTTGGAACGCGTGTGTTGAGGAAAGCACTGGATAAAGCCCTGAAGACGTCCAAACTGAATATCTCGCGGTTACTGCGCCGGATGATTGTCAGTTCGGTTTCTAATTTTGTCATGCTCTTCGGTCTGCTGGTTGCCCTGTCCCAGCTCGGGATCAGCCTCGGCCCGCTGCTCGCCGGCCTTGGTGTCGCAGGCTTCATCATAGGCTTCGCCCTCCAGGATACACTGGCCAACTTCGCTTCGGGCATGATGATCCTCCTCTATCGACCATACGACGTGGGGGACGTGGTGGATGTCAGTGGGGTTTTCGGCAAGGTCAACAAGATGAGTCTCGTGTCGACCACCATTCTCACGTTCGACAATCAGACGCTGGTCGTCCCCAACAAGAAGATATGGGGCGACGTAATCAAGAACGTCACCGCCCAGAATCTTCGCCGTGTCGACATGACGTTCGGAATTTCTTACAGCGATGACATTCCCAGGGCGGAACGGATTTTCGCGGAGATTCTCCAGGGACACGACCAGATTCTCGACGAACCCGCTCCAATGATACACCTCCACGAACTGGGCGACTCTTCGGTGAACTTCATCGTACGGCCGTGGGTCAAGGTCGACGACTACTGGGACGTGTACTGGTACGTGATGCGCGAAGTGAAGATGCGCTTCGACGCCGAGGGTGTCTCGATACCGTTTCCCCAGCGGGATGTTCACATATACGAAGAAAGGCTCATCTCGAAGGCCGATCCGGGTGATACTGATTGAAACAGTAGTGCGAAGTTGCGTATAATGCCGGGGGGATATTCAGACCTGGCGATGCAATATATTATAATACAACAAGATAGATGGAGTAATGCCGTGCATCGAATGACCCGGATCGTACTGGGCGCTTTGTTCGTGGTGGTTGTTATCGGGGGGCTGTATCCTGGCTCGCCCGCCCTCGCGCAGGAAGAGGAGTGGCTGCCGCCGGCCCCGTCGCCGGAGGCGAAGGACTGGATCATGCTCACCTCGGGTGAGTGGTTGCGGGGAAACATCGAACTCTTCCGGGACGACAAGCTCTATTTTGACAGCGATGAGCTCGACGACCTGGAGATCGACTGGGGGGACATCGCCGAGATCCGCTCGCCCCAGACACTCACGTTCACCTTCCTGAACAAGGAAGAGGTTACCGGTACGTGCTTGATGCGCGACGGTATCATCAAGATCGACACGGGGACCGAAGTCCGGGAATTCAAGCGTAAACAACTGATGTCCATTCTGGAGGGCCGGCCGCGTGAGATCAACTACTGGTCGTTCAAGGCCACACTGGGGATCATCGCCCGGAGCGGTAACTCGGATCAGACCGACGCCAATACGTTTCTGCGCTTTCGGCGCGAGGCGACGCGCTCGCGCTTCGACCTCTCGTACACGGGCAACTTCGGAAGTGTAAATAACGAAACCAATGTAAACAACCATCGGCTGGACTCGTCCTTCAATGTTTTTGTGTCCCGGCGCCTGTTCCTGACGCCGATCGGGGCCGAACTCTTTGCCGACGAGTTCCAGAATATCGACTACCGCGCCACGGTCGGTGTCGGCATCGGTTATTATCTGTGGCGCCAGAGCGCGTTCGATTTTTACTTCAGTCTCGGCGGCGCGTACCAGTCGATCCAGTACGTATCGGTCCAGCCCGGACAGGACCAGCATGTGGAAAACGGAGCGGTCGTTCCCGGCCTTTCGATCGAGTGGGACATCACGGGCGACATCGAACTCGAAATCGACTACAATTCCCAGATCGGCGTGCCCGACACCAAGAACACATTCCATTACCTGTTTGTATTGTTGAGTATCGAGCTTTCGACGTATCTCGACTGGGATACGTCCATCCAGTGGAACCGCAACGAAAACCCGGTGGCCGACGCCGATGGAAACGTACCGAAGCGCGACGACTACCGTCTGTCCGTCGGGCTCGGCGTAGATATCTAAACGCTTTCGATCAGGAGGAGAAGTCATGGCCAACGGTAGCGATTCGTCGAGCGATCAAGTGTTCATGAAGAGGGGCATTGATCTGGCGACCCGCCTCGCGCTGCTCGCTGTCATCTTTGTCTCTTGTTTCAACATTTTCCGGCCGTTCCTGACGCCCGTGGTCTGGGCGATCATTATCGCGGTTGCGATGTATCCGCTGTTTCTCAAGCTGAAAAAA
This sequence comes from uncultured bacterium, assembly GCA_965372695.1. GTDB lineage: Bacteria > Krumholzibacteriota > Krumholzibacteriia > WVZY01 > JAKEHA01 > CBDUWU01. The sequence continues at coordinate 315 of CBDVDJ010000197.1, read as the reverse complement.
CTGGTGGGCGGGAGAAATCGCCTGGCGGGCGTGATATTTATCATCGTGAGCCTGTCGCTCATTCTCGTTCCGACCTGGGATCTGACAGAGTCGGTGATCGAAGGTACGGTGCAGATCGGACAGGATCTGCAGGATGGAAAAGTTCTCATCACTCCTCCGCCGGACAAGGTCAAAACCTGGCCTGTAATTGGCGAGAAATTCTACAAGCTCTGGGATGGGGCGAACCGAAACCTCGAGGCCACGCTGCACAAGCTCGAACCGCAGCTCAAATCGGTTGGTGCCTGGCTGATCCACACCTTCACAGGTTTCGGGGGC
>CBDVDJ010000196.1:0-5780 GCA_965372695.1 uncultured bacterium | reverse complement strand
AGAGTATCTAAAATACATACCAACTGGTCGGTCTTGTATGGAGTTGACGATGAATAAGCATGAACAACGATCGGAAGAGACTCGCAGCCGCATCTTGAAGGCGGCCGAGGTTTGTTTCGCCCAATCGGGCTACGACGGGACTAGTGTGGCCCAGATATGCCAAGCTGCTGGCGTCAGCAAGGGCGCCCTCTACCACCACTTCTCCAGCAAGGAGGAGCTCTACCTGGCGCTCATGCACAACGACCTGGCCGGCAAAAAGGCGCTTTTCGGCGAAGCTGTGGCGGCGGGCCGGGACTGCCGCGACCGGCTCCGGCGGCTGACGGCCGTCTTTTTCGACCTCCCGCGGCAGAGCCGCGAGGTGGCCCGCCTGGTCCGGCGCGATATCAATATTTTTGGCGAGCCGGCCCGCGACGAGCTCGTCAGGGCCTACCAGTCGTCGCTGCCCGAATTGATCGAGGGCGTGATTCGCGACGGGATCCGCGACGGCGAACTGGCGCCGGCCGACCCGCGGCTGTTGTCATGGCACTTCGTCGCCATGGTGGAAGTCACGCTGACGGGGTATGCCGACAGCGTGTTCGAAACCGCCGACGACAAACTCGACCACGTAATGGAACTTTTCTTCCGCGGAGCGGGAGCGATCCACGGAACACCCCCCGGAACGAAACAAGGAGACAACGAATGAGCGCACGAGTCTTCGACGAGTGGCGGGACCAGCCGCTGGACGAAATGCTGGACGCCTGCCGCGAGCTGGTGGAGGACCCCAAATACCCGACCGTCAAACGCTGGAGGGACAATGGCGGCAAGGTCGTCGGACACTTCCAGGTGTACTTCCCCGAAGAAATCGCACACGCCGCCGGCATGCTGCCGGTCAAGATGCGCGGCGCCCCTGTAGAGCCGACGCACTCGGACTCGCACTTCGGGTCGTACCTGTGCTCGATCCTCAAGACGTCGCTCGAACTCGCGCTGAGCGGCGACCTCGAGCTCGACATGTTCTTCTCGCACCCGATCTGCGACGCGGCGCGCAACCTCGCCGCCATCTGGGGCCGCAACTTCGACCACACGTGTCAGATTCTCTATCTGCCGCAGAACCCGAACTCGTCGCACAGCATCACTTACCTCCGCGACGAGTACGGCCGCCTCATGCGCGCCATCGAAGAGGTCGCCGGCCGCAAGATCACCGACGACGACCTGCGGCACTCGATCGAAGTATTCAACACCAACCGCCGCCTGATGCGCGAACTGTACGACATCAAGCGCGAGACCCCGTGGCTGGTGACGGCGGACGACGCTTACTGCCTCGTCTCGGCGGCCGGGATCATTCCCCGCGAGGAACACAACGAACTCCTCGAGGCGGTGCTCCCGCTGATCCGCAAACGCGCGGCCAAGAGCGAGGACCGGATCCGCGTCGTCTTCGAGGGCGGTTTCTGCGAGCAGCCGCCCCTCGACCTCATCCGTATGCTGGCGCGCACGTGCTACGTCGTCGACGACGACTTCCTCATCGGCCTGCGCTGGATCACGGAGGACGTGACAACGGACGGAGACCCCCTTTACAACCTCGCAGAAGCTTATATCGAGAAGTCGTCGTACAGCCCCGTCCAGCACGACAACCGCAAGCTCAAGGAAGAGATGCTCCTCGAGCGCATCGACCTTGGCCGCGCCGACGCCGCCATCATCGCGGCGGCCAAGATGTGCGAGCCGGGCCTCGAAGAACAGGTGGCCTACACCTACGCGCTCGACGAGAGGAAGCTCCCGTACTTTGTCACCGAATTCGAAGAGAACATGACGTCGTTCGAGAACCTGGAACTGCAGGTGGAGACGTTTCTGGAGAACCTGCTGTTCGCCTAGCGGCGAACGGCCAACCACCTGCCGGAAGGACAGTCAAATGGACAAGACAACCGATACTGCCGGCGGCATCGTCGGCCGCGGCAATAACGACGGCGCCCGCCTGTTCCGCGAATGGTACGAACAGCTCGGGGAAACCGCGGCGAGCGGCGGTCAGGCGGCCTATGTATTCGTCATGGGAAGCATGAACGAGATCCTCAAGGTGTTCGATCTTCCCGTCGTGTTCCCCGAGATCAACTCGCTCCAGACGGCCGTGCGGCGAGTCGCCCACGACCTGCTCGACCGCGCCGAGGACTACGGCTACTCGCCCGACATCTGCGGCTACGTCAAGGCCGACGTCGCCGTCCAGCTCGACGGGGGCAACCACCCCATGGGCAAGATCCCCAAGCCGAGCATCGCGGTGCTTACCAACGCGTGCAACACGTACATCAAGTGGGCCGAGATCTGGGAACGCATGTACAACTGCCCGATCGTCACCATCGACATCCCGGGTTCACGCGCGGCGGACGCGCAGACGTGGCCGGGCGACCCGGACTTCGAGAACGACCGCCGCTACGTGGAAGTGCAACTCAGGGAACTCATCACGACGTGCGAGGGAGTGACGGGCAAGAAGTTCGACATCGACCGGCTGCGCGAGGTGCTCGGCCACGCCAACGAGCTCAGCCGCGGCTGGCAGCGCATCCTCGAGCTGAACAAGAACAGGCCGTCGATCTTCAACGCGCTCACCGACGGCACGATCTACCTCGGCGTGGCCAACGGCTTTCGCGGAGACGCCGCGGGCGCGCGCTATTTCACCGAACTCGTCGAAGAGATGGAGTACAAGGCCGAGCACAACATCGGCACGCTCACCGACGAGAAGTACCGCCTCGCCTTCGTCGGCGTTCCCTGCTACCCCATCTTCCGCCGTTTCAACGAGCTCTTCTCCGAGTGGGGCGGGACGTTCGTCAACTCGACCTACCTCTGGTTCGCCTCCGGCGGCACCAACGTGGGCTTCCAGTACGACCTCGACAAGCCGATCGAGAGCCTCGCCGAGGGCGTCCTGATCAGCGTGCGCGACTCGATGGACAGCATGTTCTACCAGGATCGCGTAATCGACGGGATGATCGACGGCTACGGAATGGACGGAGTCATTTATCACCCCATCAAGAGCTGCCGCACCGTGTCGACCGGACTGGCCGACGGGCGGCGTTATCTGACGGAAAAGCGCGACATCGCCACCCTGTTCCTCGAGTCCGACATGATGGACCGGCGGGTGGTCTCGGAAGCGCAGATGAAGAACCGGATCGACGCGTTCTTTGAGGGGCTGGCCTCGCGCCGGCAGCAGGCGAAAACAGGCTAGCACCCGGATCAACCAGGAGGACCACCATGGCTTATGCGGCAGGCGTCGACGTTGGATCGACGCAGACCAAAGCGGTCATCATCAACGAGGACAGGGAAATCGTGGCGCGTGCGCTGATCGACACGGGCGCCAACGTTGTCCTGGCCGCGGAGAACTCGTACAAGCAGGCGCTCGAAAGCGACGGCGTCAGCGAAGAGGAAGTAGACTACATCATCGGCACCGGCTACGGCCGCTACCGCGTGACCTTCGGCAACACGCAGGTGACCGAGATCAGCTGTCACGGACGCGGCGCCGTCCACATGTTCCCCGGCACGCGCACCGTCGTCGACATGGGCGGCCAGGACACCAAGGCGATCAGCGTCAAGCCCAACGGCGAAATCGCCGACTTCTGCATGAACGACAAGTGCGCCGCCGGCACGGGGCGTTTCCTCGGCGCCGCCGCCGCCGCGCTCGACATTCCACTCGACGAACTCGGTTCGACCGCGCTCGATCACTCCAAATCGGTCCGCATCAGCACGACGTGCACCGTGTTCGCCGAGTCAGAGGTGCTCTCGTGGCTGGGCAAGGGCAAGAAGATCGAGGACATCCTCTGGGGCGTCCACAAGTCGATCGCCGGACGGTCGGCGGGGCTCTTGCGCCGGGTCGGCATCGAGGAGGAAGTCACCTTCACCGGTGGCGTGACGCGCAACATCGCCATGATCGAGGCGCTGCAGGAGAAACTCGGAGTCAAACTCAACGTGAGCGACGACTCACACTACATGGGCGCGCTGGGCGCCGCGCTGTTCGCGATGGATCACATCCTCGCCAGCCGGTCACCCCACGACAACGTGGAGGCCAGATCATGACGATCACCGCGGGAATCGACGTTGGCTCAACTTATGCCAAGTGCGTGCTCCTCGACGACGCCGGCAGCATCGTCGGGCGCGCCATGCGGCCGACCGGCTTCAAGCTCGGCGAAGTCGCCCGAAAGGTACTTGACGACTGTCTCGCCGAAGCGGGGCTCCAGAAGAGCGACGTCGAGTATACGATCGCCACCGGCATCGGCCGTCACCAGGTCGACATCAAGGACATCCACGTCACCGACCTCACCGCCAGCGCCCGCGGCGCGGCCAGGCTCTTTCCCGGGACCCGCACCGTCCTCGACGTGGGGGGACAGACCATGAAGGCGAGCCGGCTCGACGATACCTCCAAGGTGATGTCGTTCCGCCTCAACGACAAGTGCGCCGCCGGCACCGGGGCATTTCTCGAGAAGACGGCGCGCTACATGGGCTACTCGACCGTAGAGATCGGCCCGCTCCTCGTCACGTCGAAAGAACCCGTCCCCATCTCGGGCGTGTGCGCCGTGTTCGCCGAGTCGGAAGTGATCAACCACCTCTCTCTCGGCACGCCACCGGCCGACATCATGCAGGGGGCGATCCAGTCGCTCGTGAGCCGTTCCGTCCAGCTCATGAAACGCGTCAAGGCCGAGCCCGAGTTCACCCTCGTCGGCGGGATCCTCCGCTTCGAGACATTCGGCCGCGAGGTCCAGAAGCAGCTCGACAAGGAAGTCAACGTCCCCGACGCCGACATGGTCCAGTTCGTCGCCGCACTCGGCGCCGCCGTCCTCGGGCACCGGCGGATCGAGACCCTCAAGACCGAGGGAGCGCAGACATAATGAACGACGACCTCAGCTGCGGCACCGGCCTCACCGATTCGGGCTACTCCGTCGGCGACGACCCCGAACTCATCGCCGACGGATGGGTGCGCCGTTTCATGGCCAACCCCGAGCGGGCGAAAGAAGCGGTGGAGTTATATGAATCGATGGGCTTCGAGGTGAAGGTCAAGGAGCTCACGCCGGCCGACTTCGGCCCCAACTGCACCGAGTGCGGTAACAGCCTCTGCGAGACCTACGTGCTGATCTACACGCGCAAGTCCCCTGCATCGTAACCAGCCGGATCAATCGGAGATGTAACCGAGGGATTTGAGCCGGCGGCGTTCCTCTTCGGTAAGAGGCTTCTGATCCACCAGCTCCTGCGATCGATAACGTGAATCAAAAAACTCCCGCAGACGGCCGGCCAGGCGGTTCGCGGTCGCTTCGTCGCTGCCGACGAGATTCACGCCTTCCACGCGATCCACTTCCAGGTTGTACAACTCGTTCTCGCCGTCGGACGAATCGATGTACTTGAATGGCCAGTCGTAGATGGCCGTCCGGATACGGTCGAACCGGTGGCCCCACACCGGGTGAAACAGGTCCTTTGTCCGGGTGTAGTAAATCTCGCTTATAATCTCGTGGTTTCCCGGAGCGTCGGGAAACTTGCCGAGTTGTGCCTCCCAGTTCTCTCCCGGAAATGCGGAGAGAATCATATGGGGCAGGTCGGTTGCCGACACGACGATAGCATCAACAACGCCTTCATTCTGGCCCGGATACTTGACAATCAGCGGAACCGACAGCACTTCCTCGTAGACATCCTTCGAGTGCTCCACGAGCTCGTGCTCGCCGAAGTACTCGCCGTGGTCGGAGGTGAGCACGACGACGGTGTCATCCCAAAGCCCGCGCTCCACGAGAGCGTCGAACAGCTCGCCGAGCGCGGCGTCGACGTTGCGCACCGCGCGGTCGTAC
>CBDVDJ010000195.1:0-5785 GCA_965372695.1 uncultured bacterium | reverse complement strand
GCATGGCATTCCTCCTGTGATCCTCAGGGTAGATTCTTGTCGGCTGTGGCGTTGCGCCGTCCCGAGAGCGGCGTGCTCTCTCCCAGTTTAAGAAACAATAATACGGGCTCCAGCACAGTGTCGATCTTGTCGTAATTGCGCGGCGTCTTCCGTTGGCCGAACCACAGATACCCGTACGCCCCGAAGTGCGCCGGGATCACCGTCGTAGCCTGCGTCGCCAGAATGGCCTGGATCGCGTCGGAGCTGTGCAGATGCCCGTTGACGTTCACGATGGCGATGTCGGGCCGGTATTTGCGTCCGATCTCGTCGATCCCGTTCCAGTAGTTGGTATCCCCGGTATAATAGATAACCGACTGCGGGGTATAAACGACAAACCCCAGCGCCCGCCCGTCGTGGGCGGGTCTCCACCCGAACCGCCCGCCGGAATGGTGCGCTGCTACTGCCACCACCTTGCCGCCGGGGTACTCGAACTCGTCGCCGATGTCCATCACGACCACGTCCTGCTCGACGTCGCCATCGTCGAGGTACTTCTCACACCCGCGCGAGCAGAGAAGCGTCGCGGTCTGTGGAAAAGTCCGGATGGTGTTGCGGCTCAAGTGATCGTTGTGGCCGTGCGAGACGAGGATCAGCCCGGCATTGGCGTACGACTCGACCGGTGGCGCGGGCACCTTGCGGCGGCGCCAGTCGGTCGTCTTCTGAAACACGGGGTCGGTGACGATACCAAAGCCATCGACATCGATGTACACGCACGCGTGTCCCCAGAACGTGATGGTGTTGTCCTCGGGGTCGGGAAACAGCACCGGGTCGGCGTCGGCCATCGACTTGCTGCAGCCGGTGCCACCGGCAAGCAGAAAGAGGGCAAAAAACGGGAGAATTGTAAATGTTATTCGCAGGCGGGGTCCCATCACCGTGACACGGGCTCTATTGCATGAACCACGCGAGGTAGAGCAGGAGTTCCGGATTACGCGCCTTGACATCGTCGTAATCCTCGTAATAGCTCTCGCGCTCAAAAAGCGTGTAGTTGGCTCCGACGCCGACAAAGTCCCTCAGTGGCAGATCGAGCCTCACATTGGTCACACGGGTGAAGTGTTCCGACCGGGTACCGTTGACGGTGCGAATCAAGAAACCGGTCGTGGACACGCTGAAGACGGGGCGCTTCTTGCGCAGGAACTCGACGCCGAATGTGTACGCCGCGCCGGGGCCGTAGTCGTACTCTCGCCCTGAAATGTTGAAGTAATCGGACTTGTTCGCGCCCATGATAATCGCGATCAGGCTCACGCGCGTACGGGCTTCGAACAGATCACCTTTCCAGAATCTCGAAATGAACGACGATCCGACGCTCTGACCGCCAAATGTGACCGACTCATTGTCAACGTAGTCAAAATGCTGTTCGGCGGTCAGCAGGTGGTGGGCCTCGTCAGACTCATAAACCGTTCCCGACGCCAGCACACCCCGTGACTGGAGCCTCGAGATCCCGTGGGGCTCGTTATCGAAGGTGAGCTGGAAACGGAAGTTGAACGCGTCATACGGCTTGTCGACGGGCTCGAACGCGTTGCCGTAGTTCATGTAAAAATCGATGTACGCCTTGGTCAGACCATCCTTCCAGATATACTCATCGCTGAGGGTCCGCAGGCCCATATCGAAGCGCGCGCCAAAGTACTCGGGCGTGCTGCCAGGCGGATTCTCGTGCTCCTCGAACGCCGCCCCCGTCACCATCCGGTTGAACCCGGCCAGCGGCAGGATGAGGAACCCGCCCAGTTCGCGCCACACGCGCGACGAACCGGAAGCCATGTTGTCGAGCGCCATCGTCTGCAGGCGGAAGAGCGGCTCGCCGAGCCCGATGCCACCGACGCCGGTATTGATAAAGTCGTTATAGGAGGGGTGGTGGGCCTCGCCCATGTACTCGAAGAGCCACGCGCCCAGCATCGACCACATCGATGATTCCCAGAAATCGTAGTGGTTGCTCCGCGCGGCGCCGAAGTACTGCGCCCCCTGGTAGGGATGCCGCCAGTTATTGGCGGAAAAACTGTTGTCGTCCCACTCGAAGCCGTTCTTGAGGTTCTCCTCGATCGTCTCCAGGTTGACGTTGAATCCGTCACCGTCCATGAAGTACTTGCCGAAGAGCGTCATGATCGCGTTCATCAACACGATTTCACCCGTCGTCCTTGCCGCGCGCCACTTCTGACCATAGTCTTCGGGCGTCTTGAGGTTGCCCGACGCGTCGGTCTGCATCGCCGCGCCGTACGCCGCCGACGCCCCGGCCAGCTGCATCCCGACGGGCACCTGGTAGGCGGACACGCGCAGGACGTCGTCGCTGCGCATGAACGTCTCGGCATTCACGCCCGCCGGCGCCGTCATGGCAACCAGCGTCACGACCGCGGTCCAGAACCATATGCTCGAGCGTTTTACCATTGGTTTACCAGAGCGCCACTCCCGCCAGGAATAACGGATCGGTTGCTGTTATCGCTTGTGACGAATACTCGGAGAATCGCACGCTCACACCAGCGCCTGCGAATACCCGGGCGACTCCCGACACACGGACTTCGCCGGTGACCAGCGCCTGCAGCATGAAGTGGAGGTTGTTGATCTCGTTCGGTTCGCTCGATTGCGGCATCACGTGCACGTACCCCAGCTCGGGCGTGATCCACCATTTCTCGGAGTCGCCGAGCGGGATCATGTATCCGTAGTACCAGCTGAGAAACAACGTGTCGTCGCGCTCCTGGTCGATATCATTCAGACCGACGGCCAACGTCGCGACCCACCGCTTCACCGTCGTCCGCAACCCCGTATTGATCAAAGCCATGTTGGTCCCATAGATCGACCAGTCGGCGTTGCCGTTGGTCTTGTCCCAGTTGATCGCCCCCACCGGCACCCCGTCGAGCTCGCGCGAGTGGTTGATGATCCCGATCATGGTACCGCGCCCCTTGCCCGCAAAGTTGAGTGCGCCGATCTGGGCGCCTTCAAACTCGACGGCAAAGTTGGTGAATGCGACCTGGAAACCGTGCATGACGTCATTGACGTAGTTCACGCCGGCGGCGAGCTGCAACCCCCTGAAATTGCCCCCCGCCACGTTGGCGAAAGACGCGAACTGCACGTATCGGGTATCGCCGTTGCCCAGGTTGAACAACGAAGCCAGCTGGACGCCGACGAACTCCTCCTGCACGAAGTTGAAGAAGGTCGCATACTGGACTCCGCGAAACCACCCGCGGTTGAAGTTCACCAGCCCGGAGACCTGGACGCCGCACCCGCTGCCGCCGACGTAGCTGATACCGCCGGTCAGCATACCGCCCCTGAAGTCGTGGCCGGTCTGCGAATACACGCCGGTCAGCTGGATACCTTTCAGGTCCTGGTCGGTACGGTTGACGATCGTGCCGATGTCGACACCCTTGATGTAGCCGACACGGCCGTACATCAGGTTGAGGCGAAAATAAGTGAGAATGGTCGGGTCCTGGTTGGTACCGATCGGATAGAAGAGCGAGAGGTTGGCCGGGTGCACCGGCACATCCTGCGCCCGCGCCGGCGTCGCGGCAGCCGCCAGGCCGAACGCACCCGCGGCGAGAAGCGCCGCCATAATGATATGTCGTCCGCTGCGCCTCATCGTTCTACCAGTACACATTGAAGTTCATGACGATCGAGGTAAACCACGCCTCGGACACGAAGTGGTCGCCGCTGACGTCGAGGTAATTATATGTCGCGCTCAATCCGACCGACGCATTGGTATGGACCCAGAATTCGTAACCGCCCTCGCCGAACACCGCCCAACCCCAGTCGTCCTCGCGCTCGCCTTCGCTCTGGGCCTCGCCCTCCAGGACCTCTTTCCACCCCGTCCCCACCCAGCCGAGGCCAGCGCCGACGCGCAGAAATATCCCGCCCGACGCGCCGCGCTGGTTGCCGGGAAAAACAGCAAAAGCGACGGAGAGATTCTGCATCGTCCGCCGCCATTTGTCCGGGAGCCCGGTACTGACGTCGCCAAACTCCGTCAACCACGCTTCGTACGAGAGCCCCACCTGGAAATGCTCGCTCAACATCATGCCGAGGTGGATCTCGGGTGTCACACCGCGCTTGTAGTTACTCGTGCTGCCGTCGGCCACGTAGAACAGCGTCCCGGGGACGTTGGTGAACTCGCCCTGGCCGATACCAAAACCCACCCCCGCTGTCCACTTGGGACGCGGCTGGTAAAGGATCGCGCTCGCGTCGGCGGCCTGCAATATAATGACGGCCGCCACCAGCGCTATCCAGGGCCAGATCTTTCGGGGGGATCGCATAGTTAGTAATGAGTACCAGCAGAAACCAAATTACGTCAAGCGGTTTTGACGGATATAGAAAAGCCGGGGCGGCAGTTACGCCGCCCCGGCTCGACAGCCGGAGACTGTTTCCCGACCGGCTCCGGAGATTATTATCCCCGGGCTGGTTACCCTTCGAACCTCGCCATCAGCTCCTGCTGTTTCTCGGCCACCGCCGTGTTCAAGCCCTCGGCGATATCCTTGCTGATCCGGTCCGCCACCGTCCGCAACGGGCGTTTGTCGGCGGGCATCTCGAGGAGATCCGCGATCGCCACCGCGATGTCATTGGGATCCGGGGCGCCCTCGCCGGAGAGCATCTCGCTCATTTTCTTGAACATCTCCCCGGGCGCCTTCGCCAGGTCGCCCAGAGCCTTGAACCGCTCCTCGTCGGAGCCCGTCATGACGTTGCCGACGAATTCGGTGCCGTAGGCTCCCGGCTCGACGATCAGCGACTGGATGCCCAGGCCGGCGTACTCGTAGTACATGGACTCAGCGTAGGCCTCGAGGGCGAATTTCGTCGGGCAGTAGGGCCCGGCGAAGGGGAAGACGAGACGGCCGATGACGCTCGTCACGTGAATCAGCACGCCCGAACCGCGCTCGCGCATCTGCGGGAGCACGGCGCGGTTGACCCGGTGGACTCCGAAGTAGTTGACGTCGAACACCTGCCGCTGCTGCTCGACGGTAAAGGTCTCCATCACGCCGGCGCCGCCGATCCCCGCGTTGTTCACGACGACGTCGATCTCGCCGGCCTGCTCGATGGCCGCGTCGACCGACGCCTGGTCGGTCACGTCCAGCTCGATCACCTCGAGCGCGTACCCCTTGTCGGCGGCCCAGTCCCGAAGAGCGCGGGCCTTGTTCTCGTTCCTGCCGCTCACGCCGCGCATGCTGGCGATGACGCGGTACCCCTTTTCGGCGAGCAGGCGGGCGGTCAGTTCGCCGAATCCGCTGCTGCTGCCGGTGATCAATACGCTGGACTTGCTCATTCTCTATCTCCTCGGGTGGGAGTTGCCCCATCGGACAACACGATCTGTAACTGTATTTTCAACAACAGGTTGACTGTTCAGGTAATATAATCACCGATCGTGGCGGACGCCAAAAGAAATCACACCATATCAGTGCGGTTTGTTTTGAGGAGGCGATGTTCAGGATTTGCCGGATCGGTCGAGTCGCTCGAGAGCGTCCCGTATCCACGGTAGCAGGTGGTCGAAGTCGCATTCTCCCGCCTCGAGCAGACCGATGAGTAATTTGCGGGCACGGTCGGCGTCGACGTTGAGTTTCCAGCCGTTGAGTCTGAGGAAAGCGTCCGTGGCAAAAAAGGCGATCCGATTTTTTTTGTCAACGAACGGGTGGTTCATCAGCAGCGACTCGAACAACGCCGCTGCCATCTCCGCGAGGTCTCCGTAATAACCGGTTTGCGGACGGTACAACGCGCTCTCGAGAAGCCCGGCGTCTCGAACCCCGGCCGGTCCGCCGAAGCGCACGGCGAGACGCTCGTCGATGAC
>CBDVDJ010000194.1:0-5787 GCA_965372695.1 uncultured bacterium | reverse complement strand
AACTCTATTTGCTAAATTCCCGCAATCACCACGTTGGAGTGCGGGCGCGGGGAACTGTGTGACCACCGTAAGATCCCCTGTCGGGAGTAATAGCGTATTATGCTGTCCAATAATAAGATAGTCGTATCGGACCACGCGATGCTCGGCGAGTTCCACGAAACGATGGACCGCATTCTCCAGGATCTGGGCGATCCTGGCGACCTCGATGCCGTCGTTGGCGTTCCCTTTCACGACGAGATCGATACGCTGGGAGGCGTCATCGCCACGGCCCGGGCCGGGCTGGAGCGCATGGGGCTGGCCGGCCGCTCGATCGTCCTGTGCGGCGGCCCCGAGAGGGGGCGGCCGGTGTTCGACGCCGTGACCGGGGAGTTGTCGCCCGACGGTGACATTCCCGTCCACGGCCTGTTCCTCGGCAACGGGCTCGACGGCCGGGGCTGGAGCATCCGGGCGATGCTGATGGCGGCGACGCGGTTTCGCGCCCCGCTCGTGTTACTCCCGTCCAACGTCCTGCCGTCGGGTGACGGCGGTAATGGATCTGAACCGGCGGAGCCGGGTTTCGGACCCGGCTGGATCGAGAGTCTGTTAACGCCCATCGGACAGGATCAGGATCTGGCGCTGGCCCGGTTCAACCGCCACCCGCTGGCGCAGCCCGTCGAGTCCTTTCTCGCCTTTCCCGCCATCGCGGCGGTGTTCGGGTTTCGTTTGCGGCAGCCGACGCCCGGCGTGGTGGCCATTTCGCCCAAACTCGTTCACCAGTGTCTCACCGCTCCCGACATGTGGGCCAGCGAGACCGGGTCGTACGGGTTTGACGCCTGGCTGGTCACGCGGGCGCTGAGCGAGGGGTACTCCGTGTGCGAGGTGCCTCTGGGGCCGGTGTTGTTTCGCCACGAGGTGGGGAAGCTCAAGCACGTTTTTCACCAGGTCGCGCACGCAGTGTTGAGCGAGGTCGCCAGACATGACAACCAGTGGCTCGACCGAGAGGTCCCGTTCCGGTCCGCCAGCGTGTCCGGCCCGCGCCTCGACGCGGCCCCGCCCGATTATGACCTTCGTTCCGACCTGCTCCGCCGCCGCTTCAAGCTCGAGTTCGACCACTTCGACGAGACCTTGTTTCGCGCGATCATTCCGGACGATTTGAGGGAGCGAATGGAGCGCCAGACGGATGCGGGGTCGGACGGCATCTCTCTCTCCGCCGGCGAGTGGATTCTCATCCTGCGCCGTTTTCTCCTCGCTTACAGATTCGAGACGGAGTTTCACCCCGACGACATCGTTGACGGGTTGTTTCCGTTTTTTCTTGCGAGGCTGGCGACCTTCATCGACGAATACCACAGCATGAAAGAGCACCTGTCGGGCTCGTCGGACCTGACGGCCGAGTCGGTGCGGCACCTCGCGCGGCACGAGGCGGAACGCGTCATCCAGAACCAGATGGAAATATTCGTAGCCGAGTGGCCGGTATTCCGGGAGTCGTGGCGGGAACGCGAAAAGGCCGCGGCGCCGTACCTGCCGCGGTTGGGCGCCTGGCAGTTCATCCCCAACGTGAATGTGATCGTACCCCAGGAAATCGAAGTCGCCGGCGGTGGCTCCGTGTGGGCGCACCAGGTGTACAAGGACCAGATCGACCGATACCGCGCCGAATTCAAGCGGTTCATTTCGGAGCGGCTCGGGATCGATGACTACACGCGGTCGACCGAAATCGTCGAGGGTGTGGAGAGCTTCATGTACCGTCTCGACCGCCTGCTCGACACGGAAGTGTTCCCCTATGACATCACCGCCGTTGAGGGGGCACAGAAGATGGCGGAAAAAGTCTGCCGCCACTTTGTCACAGGCGAGTGTTTTCGTCTTACCGCGGAAGCGGCGGAGAAAATTTTGTTACAGGCGCCTCCGCGCAACCTGATCATGCGGCTCGACGCGGGCAACGTTCGCGGCCTGCTCGAGCGTCAAGGCCCGCACGACGCCCTCGGGCTGGCCGCATGGACGGACCGCCACCGCTATCTCGCCCGGGTCATTGACATCATCGAGTCCCAAGGCGAGGTTTCGTGGTTCGAAACAGGCGAGCCTGAACCGGTAGTTGTCGACCTGGAATTCCTCGCCGATACGACGGAGGTCGGTGGGGCGGCGGCGCTGGGGAGGCTCGCCGGACGGGTGGTGGTGGCCAACACCCAGCGCGGCGCCGGCGGCAGGCTTCCCAAGCTGTGGTACATGCTGCGTCTGGCCAAGTCGATTGCGGGGGTGGAGTTGTTCGGGACGGTCTGGCGCCAATTTGCCGAGGACGGGTTCGACTTCGGGCAGAGGGTCGCGTCGTCGATAAGAGGCCACTGGGGACGCCACGTGATGAGTGCGCACAACGCGTTCGAAAACCGCCACCAGCAGGTCGTCGTGGAACAGCTGAGGAAATTTGCCCGGGAACTCTACGAGTCCGACCCGAACGCCAAGCGGGCGGCGGAAACGCTCGCCTGGGCGGCGGACGTCTACCACTTGTCGATCACACTGCCGGATTCCACGTTTGTCCCGCTGTCGGCGTGGACGTGGGCCAGCTTCAGCAACCGCGGCGGTGTCGGTGCGCCCACGCCTCTGTCGTCCCTCGTCGAACGCGACTGGGCCACCAAGGATTTTGTCTCGGAATACCTCGAGCGCACCGGTGGTGGCGGGGCCGCCGCCATCGACGGGAAAATCATCGAACTCATTGGAGAGGGTCGTGAATCCGACGACCTGCGCGAGCACCTGTTCGGCGTCGACGCCGACCCCGACACGCTCGTCGTGCGGCAGAAGACCGCCGTGGCGCCGCCGCCCGCCACGCCGATGTCGAGGCCCCTCGACAGGCCGATGTTCGAGCCCATCAAGGACCACAGCTGGGAATCGCGCTACGTCCTCAACTCGGCGGCGATCCGGATCGACGGAACCGTCTATATCCTCTACCGCGCTTACGGGGACGACGAAATCTCCCGCATCGGACTGGTGTGGTCGAAGGACGGCATCAATGTGGACGGGCGTCTCGACCACCCGATCTTCGAACCGGCCAACGAAACGGAGCGCGACGGGTGCGAGGACGCGCGCGTGGTTATTCTGGACGGACGCATGTGGATGCTGTACACGGCGTGGAACAAAGAGGTCGCCCAGATCGCGCTCGCTTCGATAGACCCGGCCGACTTTGTCGCCGGCCGTTTCGACAAATGGGAGCGGCACGGACTGGGGTTTCCGGGGCTGTCCAACAAGGACGCCGTGCTGTTTCCGGAAAAGTTCGACGGCAAGTTCGCCCTCTACCACCGGCTCGATCCGAACATGTGGATCACATGGATGGATGACCTCACGTGCCCGTGGCCGCGGGAAGGCGCGCAGATATTTGTCAGCCCGAGACCGGGGATGATGTGGGACGGCGTGAAGATCGGCGCCGGCGCGCAGCCTATCAAGACGACCAAAGGATGGCTCAACATCTACCACGGCGTTGACTATGAACGATCGTATCGTCTCGGTGTTCTGTTCACCCCGCTCGACGACCCGGCGCGAGTGCTGTATCGCTCGCCGAACCCGGTTCTCGAACCCGAAACAGCGTATGAACTGGGAGATACGGGGGGGAGCAATTCGTGGGTACCCCACGTGGTATTCACCTGCGGAGCCCTGCCCGCCGAGGACAAGACGATCGTGGGACCGGACGACGACATCCTCGTCTACTACGGCGCCGCCGATACGGTGATGGGGGTAGCGAGGGCGAGCCTGCGCGACCTCGTGCCGGTCATCGATTCCCTCTGATCGAAATTCCCGCCCCGCGCTATGCCGCGGTTTCGCCACCGGCCGGATCGACGGACAGTTCCACCGACGCGAGACGGTGCAGCGTCAGAAATGACAACAGGCACCACATCGTCGCCTCGGTGCCCTGGTTGCGGTTTATTTCCGCGGCCGTGATCGCGTCGTGGCAGCCGCCGGTCGCGAAGTCGTAGAGAGGCTGTCCCAGCTGGTTGGCGCCGAGAAACCAGTCGGCCGCCGAACGGATCGAGTGGATGAGGTCTTCCTCGCCGCCGTCGCGGTAAGCGGCGCCCAGCGCGTCGATATAGACCGCCGCCGTGACGGGCATCTCTTCCTGCCCATGATTGGCGCCGGGCCGCCTGAATTCCGTTCCGTCCGAAGTCAGTTCGCGAATCTGCGCGACGAGCCTGCGGGCCGATTCCCGCATGGTGTCGTCGTCCAGGTATGCCGCCGCCACGGACACTGCCTGCGAGGCGATCGGCCAGTCGGAGTGGCGCCACTCCTCGTGCCAGCCGTCTTCCGCGCACGACTCGACGACCGTTTGCGCGTGCTTCGTGAGGAACCGTTTGATCTGGAACGCGCCGGGGAAGCGTGCGAGGTAGTTGGCCGCTCCCAGCACGGCGTACGCCGCGGCGCGGGCGGTGGTGAATTCGGCGCCCTGCATGAGATTGTGGTAGAGGTCGATGGCTGCTTCGGACAGCGGCGCCGGGCCTCTGTAGGCCACGTAGCCGAGCGCCCACAGCGCTTTGGCGATTTCGGTTTCGGTCGCCTGGCCCCGGGGGTGCCGCGCGTAGTCGAGGGCGCCGGCGACGTTTCGTCCGTCGCCGATCAACGTCTGGAGCAGCGCCGTGCACTTTTCGGCAAGGCGCTGGGCGCTGGAGTCGCCGAATATGTCTTGAAACTTGGAGCTCACCACCAGGACACCGGCGGCGTCCTCGAGACGGTACCCGTGGTTCCAGTCGGGCAGAGCATGCCGGGCGTGGTGGGCGGGGCCCGTGTCGTCGCTCAGGCGCAGCAGGTGGTCGATCTTCGGTGTGGGCAGGTTGGTGGGCGCGATCGTGCGCTGCATCGCCGTCGCCGGCGCCACCGTCCGCGGCACACTGCTCGCGACCTCCTCGAAGAGGTCGAGGTAGTTTCGCGCGACGGCCGACCACACCATGTTGCGGCAGTATTTGTAGGCGCGTTTGCGCATCGCGTTGAGCTCGACTTCGTTGTCGAGGAGCGAGAGAACCTCCCGGGCCAGCGCGCCGGAGTCCTCCGTCGGGACGAGCCGGCCCCGCCCGTCGGCGAGGAGTTCTTCCGCGTGCCAGTAAGGCGTCGATACGACCGCCTTGCCCGCACCGGCCGCGTACGAAAGTGCGCCGCTGGTGATCTGATCGAGGCTGAGATAGGGAGCGACGAAGATATCCGTCGCGCCGATGTACTCGAGCAGCTCGTCGAGCTCGACGAAGCGCGGATGAAACAGCACGTGCTCTTCGAGACCGAGCTCGCGCACGAGCCGCTGCAGCTCCAGCCGGTACGATTCGCCTTCCTCACGAATGACGGCCGGATGGGTCGCTCCGAGGACGAGGTAGGTCGTCTTCGGGTGCTTCTCCACGATCTGCGGGAGCGCCTCGATCATGTACTCGATGCCCTTGTTCCGCGAGAGAAGACCGAACGTGAGGAGCAACCGCCGTCCTTCCACGCCGAATTTGTCCTTGTAGTAGTTGGGGTCGATGAAGGGGACGTCGTGGATCCCGTGGGGAATGAGCACGATCTTGTCGCGGTCGACCTTGTAGATGGTTTCGAGG
This sequence comes from uncultured bacterium, assembly GCA_965372695.1. Taxonomy (GTDB): domain Bacteria; phylum Krumholzibacteriota; class Krumholzibacteriia; order WVZY01; family JAKEHA01; genus CBDUWU01. Next base: position 259 of record CBDVDJ010000194.1, on the reverse strand, counting down.
AATTCGTACGCCTTTTTCGACATCACGACCAGCTTGTTCGCGCGGGACGCAATCTCGAGGAACACTTCCTTCTGGAGCGGGTCGGGCTGCTGCAGGACCGTGTGGCAGGTGACGACAACCGGCCGGTGCAGGTCGCGTAGCAGCGTGAGCACGTTGGAGCCGAACTTTCCGCCGAAGATGCCGTACTCGTGCTGGAGACTCAGTACGTCGACGCCGCTGAAGTTGATAAAGTCCGCCGCGCGCGAGTAATCGATCTGGT